>JBGTHR010000159.1:0-2060 GCA_041746095.1 Gammaproteobacteria bacterium
ATTAGCAGATACGGCCTGTAATTTTTGCCGTATAAACTCGATGACCTGCTCACGCGGAATTTGTGTCGCCTGATCATCAGTCCTGCTCTTGTACTCAATTTCGCCAGACTCCAGGCCCCGGTCGCTCATTACGATACGATGAGGTATGCCAATCAATTCCATATCTGCGAACATGATACCTGGCCGTAATGTCCGGTCATCATAGAGCGTATCGATGCCAGCTTCCTGGAGCTGTATGTACAGTTTGTCAGCTGCATCTTTCAGTCGCGATGATTTATGCAGATTTATCGGTGCCAGAGCCAGCTGAAATGGCGCAATATTGCTTGGCCAGATGATGCCGTGGTTATCATGATTTTGTTCGATAGCGGCGGCAACGATTCGAGTGACACCAATACCATAGCAACCCATGGTTACGATGCGGTGTTTTCCATCTTCGTCCAGCACGCCGGCGTTCATGGCTGAGCTATATTTTGTGCCGAGCTGAAATATATGACCCACTTCAATTCCGCGCACAATTGAGACCGTCCCGCTGCCATCCGGACTGGGATCTCCATCCTGAATACAGCGCAAATCAAACGATTCCGGCTCCGGGAGATCGCGGCCCCAGTTCACACCTATGTAATGTTTCCCTTCCTGATTCGCGCCACAGACAAAATCGGCAACCGCTAAAGCAGCATGATCCACGTACGTTCTAAGAGTCAGATTGACAGGACCAAGTGAGCCCACGCGGCAACCCACGCAGGCAAGAATCTCTGGCTCTGTGGAAAAGCTCAAGGGACTCAGTACGCCATCGAGTTTTGCGGCTTTGACCGAGTTGAGCGCATGATCTCCACGTAATACCAGGGCGATAATTGTGTCGTCTTCGCCTTTCACCAGCAGGGTCTTCAGGCACTGCTCTGGAGGCGCGGCAAGGAAAGCACTGAGCTCGTCGATGGTGTGTTGATCGGGTGTGTCGACGAGCTGCATGCTGGCTTGTGCGGCTGGGCGGGGCGTTGCGGCCGGGAAGGTTTCGGCGAGTTCTACATTGACGGCAAAAGCGCTTTCTGACGAGAATGCAATGGCGTCTTCTCCGGATTCAGCCAGCACGTGAAACTCATGCGAGGCGTTGCCGCCTATGCTGCCTGTATCGGCCAATACGGCTCTAAATTTTAGTCCCAGCCGTGTAAAAATTCTCGTGTATGTTGCGTACATCAAATCATAAGTCTGTTGCAACGACTTCGAATCCAGGTGAAATGAGTACGCATCCTTCATTATGAATTCGCGCGAGCGCATCACGCCAAAACGGGGCCGTATTTCATCCCGAAATTTGGTTTGAATCTGATAGAAATTCACCGGAAGTTGCTTGTAGCTGCGAATTTCACGGCGCACCAGATCAGTGATTATTTCTTCATGTGTGGGGCCGTAACAGAACTCGCGTGAGTGGCGGTCCTGAATGCGCAACAACTCGGGTCCATAGTGTTCCCATCGCCCGGATTCCTGCCATAATTCCGCTGGTTGTATTGACGGCATCAATAACTCAACGGCCCCGGCGCGATCCATTTCTGTGCGAATAATGTTCTCGACCTTACGCAGTACACGAAGTCCCAGTGGCATCCAGCTGTACAGACCCGAGGCCAGTCTGCGGATGAGGCCTGCTCTCAACATCAATTGGTGACTGATGATTTCCGCATCAGCCGGAGTCTCTTTAAGTGTGTGCAGAGGATATGTGGATGTGCGCATTAGTTTAAGCAGATTTCTAAAATTATCACTGAATAGATTCGCACAAACTGGATTGAGCGCGGGTATTTACGTTGGCAGGTAGTTTACAGCATTGGCACGGTCCGCCAACACATCATGACGTGTCTGACTGGCTGGATCGATTCCTAATGAGCGCTGATTATCGTTGAACGCGTGATAAACAGGATGCGGTGTTTGATGCCACAGAGACCTAGGAATTCTGGTTGCAGTATTCCTCAACATCTTTATTGGCTTCTGCGATCTTCTGCTGGCGTTCTTCTTCAGGCAGGGCGCGGTATTCATCGCCTTCTTTCAGGCTTACCTGGCCACGAGCCTGAAGTAAT
>JBGTHR010000160.1:0-3071 GCA_041746095.1 Gammaproteobacteria bacterium
TTGATCGGCCCCGTACCAAATCCGAACAGGACTAACGCTGCAATCAACGTGGTGATGTTGCCATCAGCAATGGACGATAACGCCTTGGAATAACCCGCTTGGATACTCGCCTGCGGTGTGTTGCCGTTATTGAGTTCCTCGCGTATGCGTTCATAGATCAGCACGTTCGCATCCACCGCCATACCGATTGTGAGTACGATGCCTGCAATACCAGGAAGCGTCAGAGTGGCGCCGGGAATCAGGGACATCACGGCAAATATCAGGACCACATTGGCCAGCAGCGCGACGTTGGCCACCAGACCGAAGACACGATAATAGATTGCCATAAATATCATTACGAGAATAAAGCCGAGTATCACTGAGGACTTGCCCTGATCGATATTCTGCTGGCCCAGGCTGGGGCCTACGGTCCGCTCCTCGATGATCTCAACAGGCGCTGCCAGCGCGCCCGCCCGCAGCAGCAGGGCCAGATCACGCGCCTCGCGGGTAGAATCCAGGCCTGTAATCTGAAACCTTTTGCCCAACCGCTCCTGAATGCGGGCAACGTTGATTACTTCCTCGTTTGTAATTGTCTTGCGGATCTTCTTGCCATTCTGCTCCGTGGTTACCGGTTTGTTTTCGATAAACACTACCGCCATGAGCTTCTGTACGTTCTCACCACTCACCTTGCTGAAGATGCTAGCGCCCTTGCCATCCAGCGTGATAAAAACGGCAGGCCCGCCAGAGTCGGTATCGATACCTGATGCCGCATCAGTGATGTAATCGCCGGTCAACATAACCTGGCGTTTCAGCAATATGGGCGAACCATTACGCTCGGAATATAATTGCGCGCCAATGGGCGCCCTGCCCGTGGTTTTGGCCTGTTGTGGATCGCCCTGCTCATCTACCAACCTGAATTCCAGCGTTGCCGTGGCGCCCAGTATCTCCTTCGCTCTGGCGGTATCCTGGACACCGGGCAGCTGTACAACAATCCTGTCATTGCCCTCGCGCTGTACTACGGCTTCCGCCACTCCCAGCTCGTTGACACGGTTTCTCAGCGTGGTGATATTTTGCTGCAGGGCAAACTGACGAATCTCCTGCTCAGCCGTCTCGCTGAGCTTGGCTGTCAGCGAATAGCTGTTCCCCGACTGATTCTCATCGAAATCCAGCTGGTTACGGTAGACATCCTTGAGTACCTCTAAACCTTGATCCCGAGTCTCCGCATCACGAAAATTGACTGTGATGGTATTGCCATTATGTGCTACGTCCTGATAGAAGACTTTATCTTCCCTGAGGGCGCTGCGGAATTCACCTTCAAAACGGTCGTAGGCCTTATTAACAGCGGCCTGCATGTCGACTTCCATCAGGAAGTGCACGCCTCCTCGCAAATCCAGACCCAGATTCATCGGTGCTGCATTGATGGCGCGCAGCCAGCCCGGGGTGGCCGGGGCAAGATTCAGCGCTACGACGTACTGATCGTCCAGTGCCGACTTGATGACATCAGAGGCTTCAAGCTGGGTTTCGGTATTCGGGAATCGCACCAGCAGCTTGTTATCCTCCATCGAATATGCCTTGTAGGCCAGTTTCTTGTCGTCCAGAGCCTTCAGCACCGTGGATTCCGAATCGGCAATTAACTCGCCACTACTATGTGAAATCTGTACCGCCGGGTCCTCAGGGTAAAGATTAGGCGCGGAATACAGACAGGCAACCAGAATAATCAGGCCAATAACAATATTCTTCCAGAGGGGATAATGATTGATCATTGCGTGCTGAGCATCTCAAAGACTGAGGAGAGCTGTTCCCGCTTAGCGATTTTAATCATTCCTCAAAGTGCCCTTGGGTAGGACGTTGCTGATGGCGCTCTTCTGCAGCCTGAGTTCGACTCCATCGGAAACCTCCACACGCAGGAAGTTTTCGCCTACATTGGTTATCTTGCCCAGCATGCCGCCAGTAGTGACGACCTCGTCACCCTTGGACAGAGAATCAATTAACTGCTTGTGATCCTTGGCGCGTTTGGACTGCGGACGGATAATCATGAAGTACATGATCACAAAGAAAACACCAATCAGAATAAACATCTGAATGCCGCCGCCCGCAGGCGGGGCAGCTGTTTCCGCCAGCGCGTTGGAGATAAAGAAATTCATTACAAGCACTCCCGTGGAGTTATCAGGCCAGTAAAAGCGGCGTATTATGCCATAGTCAAGGCGGATGCACTAAAGACGAATTGACACTAGAGATTCTTTGTCGGATTAAGACCTTGATCAGGACTCGGCATCTGACTGACGGCGAGTATAGAAATCCTGCACGAAGCTAGTCAGAGACTGATTTTCAATGGCATTTCGCAGCCCTGCCATCAGTTGTTGATAGTAATACAGGTTATGCATGGTATTCAGGCGCGACCCCAGGATCTCGCCGCATTTATCCAGGTGTCTCAAGTAGGCGCGCGAATAATGTTTTCAGGTATAACAGACGCAGGACTCGTCAATTGGCCGAATATCGTTTATATACTGGCTATTACGCAGCCTTAATATCCCCTTGCTGGTATACAGAAACCCGGTGCGGGCGTTACGCGTGGGAATGACGCAATCGAACATGTCCACGCCGCGCAGTACCGCCTCAACTATATCTTCCGGCTTGCCCACTCCCATCAGGTAGCGCGGTTTGTCGTCAGGCAGATGCGGTAAAGTTGCCTCTAGCGTACTAAGCCTTTCGGCCTCAGTCTCACCTACCGATAACCCGCCGATAGCATAGCCATCGAAACCAATCTCTGTGAGGCGCTGGGATGACTCCTGTCTGAGTCCCGCATAGATTCCACCTTGGACTATACCAAACAATGCCGATGGATTATCCCCATGCGCCAGCCGGCTGCGTTTTGCCCAGCGTAGCGACAAATGCATGGAATCGCGCGCCACATCCTCACTGGCCGGATAGGGCGTGCATTCATCAAAGGCCATCACGATATCCGATCCCAGTTGTCGCTGAACCAGCATGGATCGCTCGGGATCGAGAAACACCTCGGCACCATCCACAGGTGAGCGGAATTGCACGCCCTGTTCGGTTATTCGGCGCATTTTTGCCAGGCTGAACACCTG
>JBGTHR010000161.1:0-3221 GCA_041746095.1 Gammaproteobacteria bacterium
CACATGATGATGCGCTGACCGGTTATTGCAACCTTCGCTACCGCCTGGAGTCCGGGCGCATGCAGTCGGCCTAAATGAAGATGCTAGCATCTATACTGCCTGTCCTGCGGCGGGAATGGCGCTCAGGCGAGATCCGTATTCTGGCGTATGCGCTGATGGTTGCTGTGGCCTCGGTGACGGCCGTGTCATTTTTTATTGACCGCGTGGAACGCGGTATAGGCATGCAATCGGCTGAATTGCTGGCCGCAGATCTGGTGGTGGAGTCATCGCAGCCGCTGCGTGATGAGCTGTTTGCGAAGGCTGAGGAACTGGAATTACGCACAGCGCGAGTCATCGATTTTTCCAGTGTAGTGCTGCGTGATGACGATACTCAACTGGTGCAGGTAAAGGCCGTGGAGTCTGGCTATCCATTGCGCGGGTCGCTCAAGTTGCGCGATGACATCAATGCTGACGCCTATGCAGCAACAGGCGCTCCCGGGCGGCATGAGGTATGGATAGAGCCTCGATTGCAACAGCTTCTGGCGTTACCGATGCCGGAAAAACTCATGCTGGGTGAGCAGGAGTTTAGTGTAACGGCGTTGATCGATTATGAACCCGATCGCAGTGCCGAGCTGTTTCGGCTGGCGCCGCGCGTGATGATGAATCTGGACGATTTGACCTCAACCGGTCTGGTCACCAATAACAGTCGAGTCAGTTACCGGTTATTGCTGGCCGGCGAAAGTGATGCCGTGCGATCTTATCGATCCTGGTTGGAGGCGCATAAAATTCATCAGGAGGAGATACTGGATGTCGAGCAGTCACGTCCGGAGTTGCGTGTCGCATTGAGTCGCGCGCAGCAATATCTCACCCTGGCGGCCCTGGTCGCGGTTCTGGTATGTGGGGCGGCGATAGCATTGGCTTGCAGACAGTTTGCTGAGCGGCATGCGGGTGATAGCGCGGTATTGCGTTGCCTGGGCGCCTCGCAGAAATGGATCATGCAGCGGTACTTGCTGCAGTTGTTGTCACTTGCGGTAATTTCCAGTCTCGCTGGTGTGTTAATCGGTTTCCTGATGCAACTGTTGCTCGTACAGCTGCTGAGTGGCTGGGTGGATCTCAACTTGCCACTGCCAGGATTTGGGCCAATTGCCGCAGGTCTGGTGACCGGTATAGTCATTATGTCCGGGTTTGCCATCCCTCCGGTATTGCGCCTGGGGCAGGTCTCACCATTGCGTGTATTGCGGCAGGATTTCGGGACGGCATCGGCCTCGGTCTGGTTGACCATAACGGTTGCAATGCTGACGCTTGCCGGTGTAATAATCGTGCAGGCAGCAGATTATGTCCTTGCGAGTAAATTCCTGTTGGCGTCCGCAATCAGCTGTATTGTATTCTGGCTATTGGCCTGGTTGATGATTCGTGGAATCTCGCAGGTCTTTTCAGGCATAGGCGGCATGATTCGCCGCTATGGATTGTCACGACTGACACGCTATCCGGCGCGCAGTGCGCTGCAGATTGCAGCGCTTTGCGTTGGCATCGCTGCACTACTGGTGCTGATGGTGGCGCGCGTGGATTTGCTGGAGAGTTGGCAGAGCGGCCTGCCGCCGAATGCACCCAACCATTTTTTGGTTAATGTCCAGCAGGATGAAGTTGCCGGTCTAAATGCACTATTCTCGCAGCGTGGAATCACACTGCCGGTCTTGTATCCCGTCATCAAGGGCAGGTTGACAGCGATCAACAATAAGCCGGTTTCCGAGAACGACTATGACAACCCGCGCGCCAAACGTCTGATCGATCGCAATTTCAATCTGACCCGCACGAATATGCTGCCTGATGATAATCGCATTATTGAGGGAGACTGGCAGGGGAATATTGATTCGCAAGCTAAGGCTTTTTCGGTGGAGAGTGGAATTGCTGAGACTCTGGATATCCAAATCGACGACAGGCTTACATTTTCTCTGGATGGGCAAAATGTCGGTGCGAATGTAACGAGTCTGCGCGAGGTCGATTGGGATTCGTTCAACGTCAACTTCTTTGTGATCGCAACACCGGCCTTGTTGAATGGTTTTTCAGCGAGTTTTATTACCAGCTTCCATTTTGATTCGGGTATGGAAATGCAGTCCAGGGTTTCAGAGGAGACGCCATTGATTAGCGAGATCGTTCGGCGATTTCCAAGTATTACCGTGCTTAATGTAGATGCCATATTGTCACAGGTCAGAAATGTGATGCAACGCGCCGCTCAGGCCATTGAGTTCGTGTTTTTGTTTACGCTGATTGCAGGCATTCTGGTCATGTATGCGGCCATGCAGGCAGGTATGCGCGAACGTCTGAAGGAGGTCTCAATACTGCGCGTGTTGGGCGCGAGCTCCGGGCAGGTGCTATCCGCCCTGCTGACCGAGCTTTTGATCATGGGTGTTTTTGCCGGCCTGATTGCGGCGTTGGCATCCTCGCTATTAACGTGGTTACTCGCTACCTTTGTTTTTGAATTACCCTACACCATGAATCCATGGCTATGGATCCTAGCCATACTGGGCTCATGTCTGGGGATATGTGTATTTGGGTTGCTGGGATTACGCAAGGTGCTGGTACAGAGTCCGGTCAGTGTCTTGCAGTCGCGTTAATCGTCACCGTTAAATAATAACTTATAGATTCAGGAGTAAATTGATGAATATTGAACAATTGCAGACTCGACTTGAGGCATTGGAAAAACGTATACATTATATGCGTATCGCTATTGTCGTGCTGGTGGGGTTTTTTGTTTACGATGTGTTATCAGCCGATGGCCTAGGGGCGCCGCAGCAGATTGTGCGTGGCACCGTCAAGGCGCAGGAATTCATTTTACTTGATGATAATCAGGCGCAAGTGGGGCAGTGGAAAGGCAATAATGAAAGTGGCGGACCTGAATTAAGCATGTATGGTGTGCAGAAGTATCGCTCCTCGTTATCCGCACAGTCGCTGAATTATTACGCTGGAAATAAGCTGGATTCATTGAAGAAGTTAGAGATTGATCAGACTGGCATCAAACTTCATGCCGATGACGGCACTCTGCGTATGCGTTTAGGCGATAGTAAGCAACAGGTTGGGTCGAGCGAAACCCCCCCTGCTTTCGCACTGTATAAAAGCGATGGTGAACTTGAGTTCCAAGCACCCTAGACATCATTGATTACAGAAATATTACAAACTAAATCTTATCCTCAATTTATCTGCTCGAGTTATCCTTAATATGTGTAAAGGGTTAAATGATCCTG
>JBGTHR010000162.1:0-5888 GCA_041746095.1 Gammaproteobacteria bacterium
TCGTCGCGCCCGACGATACATCTCTGGCTGTCGGCTGTGCGGAATATGCCGGTGAATTTACTGCAGCGATTGCACGCGATAATGTATTTGCCCTGCAATGTCACCCCGAGAAAAGCGCCGGTACAGGCCTGCAATTACTGACTAATTTTATTCGCTGGAATGGGCAAGTTTAGTGCGTAGTGCAGCCATGCGCGAAGCATTAAGTATTGATATACTCATGGCCAGATCAGATGCGGATACGACTGATATTTTCACGTCTTTATGTTATACAGTCAAAATGAGCGCGTTTTCATCTAAGTAACCTCGAAATACTACTATTTTGTCATGGCAATAAATCCTGTTGGTGCTGGAGTGATATCGAATGTTATTGATCCCTGCTATTGATTTGAAGGGAGGTAAGTGCGTGCGTCTCAGACAGGGCCGTATGGATGATGAGACCATCTTTTCCGATGATCCAGTAGCCGTTGCGGATCGCTGGGTGGAAGCGGGTGCGCGGCGCATACATATTATCGATCTGGATGGCGCGACATCCGGCAAGCCTCGAAATGCAGACATCATCGAAAAGATTGCCAGAAATCATCCCGATATTCCCATACAGGTGGGAGGCGGCATCCGCGACTCGGATACTGTTCAGACCTATCTTGAAGCCGGTGTGCAGTTCACGATTATCGGCACCAAGGCGGTCAGTGTGCCGCATTTCGTCAACGACCTGTGCCTGGAGTTCCCTGGACACATCATCGTCGGGCTGGATGCAAAAGACGGCAAGGTGGCCATCAACGGCTGGTCCAAACTCTCGCACCATGATGTGATCGATATGGCGAAGCATTTTGAAAACGATGGCGTGGCCTCGATCGTATACACCGATATTAGCCGTGATGGCATGATGGAAGGGTTGAACATCGACTCCACTGTAGAGCTTGCTCAGTCCATTCATATTCCGGTGATCGCATCGGGTGGCGTAACTACCATTGAGGACATCAGACGGCTGTGCGAGGTGGAAGATGAGGGAATTACGGGTGTGATCATTGGCCGCGCATTATACGAGGGGACAGTTGACCTGAAACAGGCTCAGGCGCTTGCCGATGAATTGAGCCGCTAGGCGCCCGCTGCTTGCAGGTATCGCCATGCCGTTGGCTAAACGCATTATTCCCTGTCTGGATGTCGATGCCGGCCGCGTGGTTAAAGGCGTCAGATTTGTGGATATTCGGGATGCCGGTGATCCGGTTGAGATTGCCCGTCGTTATGATGAGGAAGGCGCGGATGAACTGACTTTTCTCGATATCACCGCCAGTTCCGATGAGCGTGACACTATTGTGCGCGTAGTTGAGCAGGTTGCTTCCCAGGTGTTTATTCCACTGACTGTGGGGGGTGGAATACGCACTATGCACGACATACGCAGAATGTTGAATGCTGGCGCCGACAAGGTGGGCGTTAATACTGCGGCGGTAGTCAGGCCTGAGTTTGTCAGAGAGGCCAGTGACAGTGTTGGTTCGCAATGTATCGTAGTCTCTATTGACGCCAAGTCTGTAGCTAATGGTCAGGATCTGCCGTGCTGGGAAATATTTACCCATGGAGGCCGCAAGCCCACTGGTATTGACGCCATTGAGTGGGCGCGCCAAATGCAGGAATATGGCGCCGGTGAATTGTTACTCACCAGCATGGACAGGGATGGTACGCGCGCTGGGTTTGATCTGGAATTGACGCGCACTATCAGCGAAGCGGTAGACATTCCAGTCATTGCCTCGGGCGGTGTTGGGACTCTGGATCATCTGGTCGATGGTGTGACTAAAGGCAAGGCCGATGCGGTGCTTGCCGCCAGTATTTTTCATTTTGGTGAATACTCTATTCAGCAGGCCAAGGCCTACATGGCCAGTCACGCTGTTGCTGTGAGGTTATAGCGCCCCTTCCAGCAAACTCTATACACCGGGTTATCTCATCGGACGCCTCTATTGGATAATCCGGTCCTGTGATAAACTATAATGCCTCTAAAGAATACTCAGGAAAACCATCGTTACAGGTCGAAGACTCTGTTGCCGGATACGGCCTTAAGCCTTATTCCGGCCTACGTCCGCCTACCGTTAAATTTGGCGGGTCGGCAACGTCGTAGGCCGGCCATGTCTCTATAAGATAAGGGCGAAGCGTTCCCGGCAGCGGTGCTAAGTCCTGAAATTTGCTTAGAGGCGTTTAAACTTTTCGCAATCAATCATATTGGGTTTTCGCATAGTGAATGGATGGTTGGATCAGATTCGCTGGACTTCAGAAGGCCTGGCGCCGGTCATTGCCCAGGACGCCGCCAGTGGAAAAGTGCTGATGCTCGCCTGGATGAATCGTGAATCACTCGCCCTTAGTGTAGAAAAAGGCGAAGCCGTGTACTGGTCGCGTTCACGTCAAAAGCTCTGGCATAAAGGGGAAATTTCCGGGCATGTGCAGCGTATCAGGGATATTCAAATCGACTGCGATATGGATGTAATACTGATACACGTTGAGCAACAGGGCGGAATTGCCTGTCATACAGGAAGATACAGTTGTTTCTATCAGCAACTACAGAGCAGTAAGTTACAGGGCCGTGAATGGGTGGCGATCGAGCCCGTGGTCAAGGACCCTGAATCAATCTACAAGTAGCTTGCAAACAGAATTTTTAACGAATTGTTCGCCAAGAGCGGTGTATCATGCATACCGGCGGGATACATTAATCCTAACTGTCATGGTCTAAAACACACACTATGCGATTAGCTGTCACAATACTTACCCGCAGCCGCAGGATATAGACCAATGTCAAATATTCAGGGAGGAACGCGTTCAGCCGATATCCTTGCCGAGCTGGCGGATATTCTGGAGTCAAGGAAATCAGGCGATCCTGCCGAATCGTATGTGGCCAGTCTGTATGCCAAAGGTCTGGACGCGATACTGAAAAAGATCGGCGAAGAGGCGACTGAAACCGTAATGGCGGCAAAAGATGGTCAGCCAAACAGAATTATCAGTGAGACAGCCGATCTGTGGTTTCACAGTCTTGTGTTGTTGGCCCATCAGAATCTGCGTCCTGAGTCGGTGCTTGACGAACTGTGTCGCCGTCTCGGGATTTCAGGTCTGGATGAACAGGCATCGCGAAACAATTGATCAATCACAACGCTTAACAGAGGAGAACGACAATGATGGGTATCAGTATCTGGCAACTGCTAATCATACTGGTGATCGTGTTGCTGCTATTCGGCACCAAGAAATTGCGCAATCTTGGCGGCGATGTAGGTGGTGCGATCAAGAACTTCAAGCAGTCAATGCGTAGCGGTGAAGAAGGCGAAACTCCTGACAGCGGTGAGGAAAGGCATCTGCGGGACGACAGTCAGACACAGCAGAGCAAACCTCAGAGCGAGAAGGAAAAACACCACGTGTAAAGCCGCTTAGCGGGGCGATACAGCATGTTTGACTTTGGCTTCTGGGAGATGGCGCTGATTGTCGTTGTGGCGCTGGTAGTGGTTGGGCCCGAGCGGTTGCCGGGTCTGGCGCGCGAGGCAGGCATGTGGATAGGACGTGTCAAGGGTTTTGTGAATAACGCCAAAAGTGAATTAAAAAAAGAGTTTCGAGCGAGTGAATTTCAGCAAATGCTGGAAAATCAACAGAACGAGATTCGCGAGCTCAGGAGTATGCTGAAGGATACAGAGAGCGAACTGAAAAGCGAATTAAAGGAGACTGAGCATCTGGTTAAATCGATAGAAGATCAGATCGAGGCCAGCGGTGATACGCTCAATGACTCACCTTCTGCGCCGCCCCACTCTAATGTTGAGCGCATAACTGAAGAGCATGACAAACAGCAAGAATCCCGCTGATCCCGAACCTCAGAAACAGGAATCTCTGTTTACCCACCTGGTTGAGTTGCGCACGCGCCTGATTCGTGCGTTATTTGCTGTGCTGGTGGTATTTCTGGGGCTCTTCCCTTTTGCCAATGAGATTTACACCTATCTGTCTGTTCCCCTTACTCGGCACATGCCGGAGGGCAGCTCGATGGTGGCGATCGATGTGGCCTCGCCCTTTCTCATACCATTCAAACTGGTGCTGGTGTTATCCATAGTCATTGCCATACCGATTATCCTTTACCAGTTATGGGCGTTTGTTGCGCCAGGATTGTACAAAAATGAGCGCAAACTGGTGCTTCCTCTGGTGGTATCGAGCAGTGTTCTGTTTTTCGTAGGAATGGCGTTTGCCTACTATGTCGTCTTTCCCCTGATGTTTGCATTTTTTACCAATGCCGCACCTGAAGGGGTATCAGTTATGACCGATATCGGCAGATACCTGGACTTCGTCATCAAAATATTTTTGGCCTTTGGCTTGGCCTTTGAGGTGCCAATTGCCACTCTGCTCATCATCAGCACAGGTATCGCGACCGTAGAGGACTTAAAGAAGAAGCGCCCCTATGTGATTGTTGGCGCATTTGTCATCGGCATGGTGCTCACACCGCCGGATGTGATCTCACAGACGCTTTTGGCAGTGCCAATGTGGATATTATTCGAGCTGGGCCTGATAATGTCCCGGTTTGTGTTGAAGACGGAGCGTTCAAGTAAAGCAGCTCACTGACAGCTGAAATATCCTCACCCGCCTGTAAAACGAATTGACTCATTAAGTGGATCAGCAAGGTTAATCCACCGGTTAAATTCATTGATCAAGAGTCGCATGCCTTAACGGGACTAGTATGCCGACTGTGTTAGAATCCAGTCGGCTCAATACTTACCTGATTAACTGGTTGTAGCCTTCTATCCTGAATTTGCCTCCACTCCTGTGATGGCCCTGACCCAGTCGAATAACCCAGTAAAATGCATGATTGTGGTGTCGGCATGGAAAATGTATTAAAAAATCAAAAACAAACAATAACCTCTGACCTATACATTGTGACTTCACACATGAAAGTGCGCCGCAGGCTCTTGCTGATAATCCTCGATGGGTTTGGAGTGAATCCTGGGAAACTTAATAATGCTGTGTATCTGGCCAATACTCCAAGGCTGGATGAATATTTCGCGCAATATTCTCACACCGTACTGGACGCATCAGGGCCTGCCGTGGGTTTGCCGCCCGGCCAGATGGGAAATTCAGAGGTCGGTCATATGATATTGGGCAGTGGCATGATCGTTCGTCAGGATCTGGTGCGAATCAACGACGCCATCAAAGATGGCAGTTTTTTTTACAATAACGCATTGGTGAATGCGATTAATCGCGCTCAGGATGCCGGTAAGCCATTACATCTGCTGGGCATGGTGTCAGACGGCGGGGTGCATTCGCATGCAAGGCATCTCGAACTGCTCATCGACATGTGCCGGCGGCATGAAGTCATACCCCTGGTGCATATGATTACGGATGGCCGCGATACCCCGCCGCGATCCGCGGAAAAGTATCTTGATCGAATTGAAAGCAAGCTTGAACTGGCTGGCGGCGCCATCGCGACCGTAATGGGCCGATACTATGCCATGGACAGGGACAATCGATGGTCTCGCACGGAAAAGGCCTGGCGCGGACTGGTTCATCTGGAAGGGGATTCAGCGGCGAATGTCAGACAGGCAATTCAGCAGTCCTATGCGGCGGGTTGTGATGATGAATTCATTCAGCCGGTCATTCTGCCGAATGCGCAAGCCATCGGCGCGGGAGACAGTGTAATCTTTTTCAATTTTCGTAACGACCGGCCGCGCCAGCTTACCAAGGCGCTGGCCAGCGAGACATTCGACGAGTTTGAGCGTGGCGCATACCGGCCCGCCAGGGTCGCTACGATGACGGAATTTGATGCAAATTTTCATTTCTGCCCGGTTGCTTTTGAACCGGATCGCCCCGAGATCACATTAAGCCGTGTGATCAGCGAGGCGGGGCTGGAGCAGTTTCATTGCGCCGAGACCGAAAAGTATCCGCAC
>JBGTHR010000163.1:0-5541 GCA_041746095.1 Gammaproteobacteria bacterium
AGGAAGCAGACAGAAACCGCGGTTCGTCTGCTGCAGCAGGACTCAGAACTGAAGCAGGCGGCAGATAAGATTGCCGAACTCAAGACTGTACTTGAGCAGCAAAATGAGGATATTGCTCTGTTAAGGAGTGATGCAATCAAACTGACAGAGTTGCGTGATCAGGCTTCACTCTATCAGCAATCTCTGGACACGCTGCAGGAGGAATATGATGTCCTCAAGGTCAAGTACGATAAATTGTTCCTGCCAGCGCGCACCGCCGCTGGCAGGCAGGTAGTTACAGTGCGTTATGAGAAGCGCGGTGGAGCTTATCGCATCGGCTATAAACTTAGTGAAAATCAGAAATTCGAGATACTGACACCTGCCGCGCTTGAGCAGCGTCTGGATGATCTCAAAAAAGAGTATCCGAATAGGCTGTATGTAAAGATTGTTATCCCCGAAGACAGCGGATTGAGCTACAACGAGGCATGGGGTTTCACCCGCGATATCCTGGATAAGTACGACTATTACTATCAACAATGACTAAGTTAAGCCTGAATTATTCACGTCATTCACGTCATTCACGTCATTCACGTCGCCTCTAGACTGGTCTGTGCTTATCAGAAACATACTCGCTGCCAAATAACGCTCAATGCTGGCAGCTTTTTTACTCACGTAGACTTTCACCTGATGCATTTATGAGATATTTCAGAGATCTTACTGCTGAGATAATAGCGGCGAGCGTTTTTTTCCTACTACTGCAGTCGCCAGCACATGCCACTAATGGATACTTCTCGCACGGATTTGGTACCAAGAGCAAGGCTATGGCGGGCGCGGGCGTGTCGCTCGCTCTGGATGCCTTGTCACCGGTTACCAACCCGGCTTCTGCGGCGTACCTCGATACGCGCTTCGATCTGGGCGCATCATTGTTTTTGCCGAACCGCGGTTTTACTGCCAATAATGATGCATCTCCGCCCCCATTTCCCTCTATTCCACCCGGCCGTTATCGCAGCGATAATAATTTATTTGTACTTCCGCACTTTGGCATTAACTGGCGGCTGGATGACAGAAGTGCTTTAGCATTTACGCTGGTTGCTAATGGAGGGCTGAATACCGATTACGATGAGGCAGTATTCCAGAATTTTGGTCCACCACCACCCAGTCCGTTTGCAGCAGTCGGCTCAACAATTACCGACTTTGCCCAGTTGGTGACTGGAATCACTTATGCGCGTAGAGTTGGTGAGCACCACAGTTTTGGCATTGCGCCGTTATTCTCTGTACAGCGAATACGGCTTGAGGGTTTGCAACCGTTCCAGGCCCTGTCCGTGGAGCCGGACAGCGTGACTGGCCGTGGCTATGACTATTCATACGGTGGAGGTGTTCGAGTCGGCTGGCAGGGGCGTTTCTTTGCGGAGCGTCTGCTGTTGGGTGCATCCTATCAGAGCCAACTCTGGATGACCCGTTTTAACAAGTATGATGGTCTGCTTGCCGAACATGGCGATTTCGATATACCGGCGAATTACACCATCGGGGCGGCAGTGCGTATTCTTCCCAGTTTGACTGCGACGGTAGATGTCCAGCGTATCCTGTATGGCGATGTTGACTCCTTATCCAATACCAATGATTTTCCGGTATCTCCCGATTCACTGGGGGGAGATGACGGTCTTGGATTTGGCTGGGATGACATCACCGTAGTCAAGGCAGGACTGGCTTGGGAGGCTACTCCAGGCCTGACTCTGCGTGCGGGCTATAGCAAATCCGAGCAGGTAATTCCCAATAACCAGGCCCTATTCAATATCCTGGCGCCCGCCACAGTCCAAAAACACTGGACTCTTGGATTCTCAAAAGTCATCAATCGTAATAATGAGATCAGCTTCTCATTTCTGTATGCACCCAAAGAGCGTGTCTCTGGCAGCAATCCTAACACAGGTTCCCAGACCGGATTTCTGGATCTTGAGCAATACGAGTTTGAATTGAGCTGGGGCAAACGATTCTAGCTGACGGTCTTTTTAAATGAGTCAAGAAAGCACAAGAGCTCGCTTCAGATCTGAGTTGCCGCCAGCGCCTGATCGATATCCTCAAGTATGTCGTCGATATGCTCAATACCGACTGACAATCTCACCAGATCTTCGCTTACACCAGCAGTCTTGAGCTCTTCGGCCGAGAGCTGGCGATGTGTGGTAGTGGCCGGATGGCAGGCCAGCGATTTGGCGTCGCCAATATTGACCAGACGCACGATCAACTTCAGCGCATCGATGAATCTGGCCCCGGCATGCAGGCCGCCATGGAGCCCAAAACTGAGTATTGCCGATGCCCGGCCGCCCATATATTTATCCGCGTGAGGTTTGTCCTCGTGGTCTTGTAGCCCGGCGAAGTTGACCCAGCTCACCTGTGACTTGGTTTTAAGATGAAGCGCAACAGCCAGGGCATTCTCGCAATGCCGATCCATGCGCACCGGCAGTGACTCAATTCCCAGCAGGATCAGAAAGCTGTTGAACGGAGAGATGGGCGCACCCATATTGCGCAAAGGAACCACGCGCGCACGGCCGATGTAGGCGGCATCCCCCATTGCTTGTGTATAAATGACGCCATGATAGGCTGGGTCCGGCTCATTGAGGACAGCAAACCGTTCGCTGTGTCTGGCCCACGGAAATTTACCCGAGTCGACCAGAATCCCGCCAATACTGTTGCCATGTCCGCCCATGTATTTGGTCAGGGAGTGCACGATGATATCCGCGCCATGTTCAAACGGGCGGCACAGGTAGGGTGTCGCAACGGTGTTATCCACGATCAGCGGCACACCATGCGCGTGCGCCATGTCCGCCATGGCCTGAATATCCACGATGTTGCCGGCAGGGTTGCCGATCGATTCACAGAACACCGCTTTGGTCTTGTCATCGATCAACGCTGCCAGGGAGTCGATGTTCTTGGCGTCGCCAAAGCGCACATCGATGCCAAGAGTCGGCAGATTGTGGCGGAACAGGTTATAGGTGCCGCCATACAGAGAACTGGTGGTGACGATATTGTCGCCACTGCCTGCGATGGTGAATATGGAATAGGTGATTGCCGCCATTCCCGAGGCCAGCGCCAGCGCACCGATTCCACCTTCCATCTCCGCTACCCGCTGCTCCAGAACCGCAGAGGTTGGATTCATGATGCGCGTGTAGATATTGCCCTGGACCTTCAGGTCGAACAGGTCGGCGCCATGTTGCGTATCATCAAAGGCATACGAGGTGGTTTGGTAAATGGGCACTGCAACGGCCTTGGTAGTAGGTTCTGGACTGTACCCGCCGTGAATTGCAAGTGTTTCAATCTTCATAAGTTACTCTCAAAGTTGATCGGGTACTGGATGAAAAGGGCTGCCCGGTGATCGGTTTTTTTGGCGCCAGCCGCAGGTGCTGGAGCCCAGATTGCATTACAACATGATCCATTAGTAATTTAGCTACGTATTATAGACTAACGTGGATAGCTTGAAATGCTCGTGACTAGCGGTCCCAGCTTTGGCATGCGGTTACACGCAACAGCTAATCAGCCGATTGAGTAACTGAAAGGCTGGTAAACGGAGCGAGATAGCAGTCTATGAATTAGTAAGTCTGCATGGCGCAAACGTTCAATTAGTTCGTTGACACGTTTAATAGGCGAAGGGAACTGCGATATAGTGTCGTAGCATATGCATAACCTACGCGCACGCTATTAAATATGTCAGAACTCGGTGATTTGGATTTGGAGTCCCTGCTGCACGCCATAGCGCGGGGAGATAACAAGGCTATGGAAGCCTTTTATCAGCAAACGATCAACAAGGTATTTGCATTCTGCCTTCGAGTCACCAAGGAAGAGCCGTTAGCAGAAGAGGTGGTTTGTGATACCTATCTGCAAGTCTGGCAACATGCGGCTGACTACGACTCAGTACGAGGCGATGTGCTTGCCTGGCTGATGGTGCTGACAAGAAGCCGGGCGTTCGATACGCTGAGGCGTAACAGGCACCATCTATATCATGATCAGATAGATGAAGAACTGGCAAGTGAGAGCGATACACCAGAGGATTTACTTGAGGCAATTGATCAGAGTGATGTGATGTACAAGCTAGTTCAACAACTTGATGAAACACAGCGACAGCTGGTCGCTCTGGCCTTCTTTCGCGGCTACACGCACAGCGAAATGGCTGAATTTACGGGATTGCCATTAGGCACCATCAAGTCGCGTCTGCGCAGGGCGCTGCAAACCCTGCGCGAACAGCTAATGGAATGCGGATATGGATGGAATGGAGAAAGTGATGTCTGATAAAAAACCCCTGAGTATGAGTCAGGAAAATCTGACTAAGGATTTTACCAACGAGGAAGAATTTGTACTGGCGAAAATTGCCAGCGCGATTCAGCCAGTGCAACCGCCAGCCCACCTGCGTGAACGGGTAATGGCGACTATTAATAATTCGTCTGCAACCATGCGGAGTCTGCACACGATTCCCGATATCGAAGGTTATTGGCACGAACTCAAGCCTGGTGTGGAAGTCAAGTTATTACATCTGGATCTCTTGTCGCGATCCCGTTGCTTCCTCATGAAGCTTGAGCCTGGTGCGCAGTGGGAAGGTCACAGCCATCGGCGTAATGAGGAATGTATCGTAGTTGAGGGTGAGGCCACCATCGGCGAATATCACGTGCGTAAAGGCGATTTTCACTTCGCCCCACGCGGCGCTAAACATGGTGTAACACGCACGGATACCGGAGCCTTGTTATATCTGCGTGCTGGAATAAGCGATACGCTGCTGTCACCGGCCAATGCGTTCTCTTATATCAAGGGACTGGTCAAATATAAGTTCGGTAGCAGACAGACTCCTAACTGATCCGCACATACTATATTTAGTCAACTATTCATGATATCGGAGTTACTCCATCTAGATTCCACGCATCAGTATCACGTTTTCTTTATTCTACCCGGAGCTTTGCACAATCGCATCAGCCCAGTAATTAAAGAGCAAATCAAGGGCAAGCTCTACACAATAAAGGCGCCATCTTCTGAGTAACTCAGTGATGTTGGAAACCGACAATCTACGTATAGCTACATTGTAATTTTTTCCAAGGAGGCAATCTTGAATAAATCAAACTTTAGCAAGACAGCAATAAAACTTTTGAGCATGTCTGCTGCTGCGGCAGCGACAATTCTGGCATCTCCTGCATTCGCTTCAAGCCACCGTGAGGCGCCATTTATTACTGAACACCCGAAGGTCGATGGCACGGATTTTTATATGTTCCGCAGTTACGAAGAAAATCGTGATGGCTTTGTGACCATCATTGCCAATTATCTGCCCTTGCAGGATTCTTACGGCGGCCCCAACTATTTTACCCTGGATCCCGATGCCCTGTATGAAATCCATGTCGACAACAATGGCGATGCGGCAGAGGACATCACCTTTCAGTTTCAATTCAGCAATGCCTACCAGAACCTCACGGTACCGACAGGCGATAGCACAAACAATACTGTCCCTGTGATCAATATTGCCCCGGATGGCATAGGGCCGGATGTGGTCACCTCGGATACCGCAGCGACTGCGGGTCTCAACGTGATTGA
>JBGTHR010000164.1:0-6060 GCA_041746095.1 Gammaproteobacteria bacterium
AATTGGCGACACTCGCGGCAATGAGATATTGATTGACCGAGTTATCGCCATCAGTATCCACGCCATACAGAATCTGCATATCGGCAACATTATCGACAAGCGGCTGGAAGCCTGTACCGTCACCATTGTTACAATCCAGGACATTATCACTGCCGACACGATAGATATTCGTTGAAATAACACCCGCACCCGGCGTGCCACCCTGACAATCGGTCAGTATGTTATTGCCCTGAAAACGAATCGTTATCGTATCAGTATTGGCAAGAGCTCCACTTCCTGAGGTGTTGTTAACGCCACTGATGGGCAATAGAAGAGGAGTTGCCGTAAAAATGTCTGCCGGATCGACCTGAGCGTTTTGATGAAAACCGGCCTTGGCGATATTTGAGGCCAGCATGATCATCGTCAAGCGCGTGTTTTCCTGTAACTGCGCCTGCGCCTGCTGGACAAGAAAACCCTGCTTGTTGGCACTGAATATCTGCACCAGCCCGGCGACCATGATCACACCAATGGTCAGCGCCACCATTAGCTCGACCAAGCCTACACCACGTTGCATACGCATTGCCTGCCTCATGGCCGGAACACCGTTGAAAATGACTGCGTCACAAACTGGTTTGCCGTTTCCAGATCTTTTTCCTGCCACGAGACGGTGATGGTAAAGGCAGAGCCCGGAGAACAGGGATCGGCATCGCCACCGGGTGGATTACTGTCATTACACATCACCGTTCCGCTAGCGGCGGGCAGGTCGCGCGCAATGGAGGTCAGCCAGTTGAAGGCATCGGCACGCGCCTGTTGTGCTGGAGTACATGGCGCAGTCCTGCAGTCAAATCCGAGTGCCGTAGCGGCAATTGAACTGTAATTAACCGTTGCCGGGGCAGCGTTCTGGGCATAATCATTGGCTTCCACACCGGCGATATTGGTGCGCATCATCTCTGCGATATTTTCGGAATGCACGGAGGCGATACTGCGAAGGTGGGAGATGTGATTGCTGTTCACGCCAATCGATTGCATGCCGGCCATGCCCAGCAGGCCAATGGCTATCACCAGCACAGCGATAAGCACCTCAACCAGGCTAAAGCCGCGTTGTGGCCGAGAGTTAATGTATCTGATTGGAGTAGGCATGATTAAGAACAGGTCACGTTGCCAGACGGTCCGTTGACGATTCCGTCACTATTGGTATCCTGTGCCAGGCGTATACGCCCGGTTCTCGCAATAACCACAGCCCGGGCATTGAGTAGATTATTGTCCGGATCACACAACGTGACCGTACCGTTGGAACCTGAGGCAAAGCCATTGCGATCAAACCGAATTGTATTGAGTACATTATTCTTACCAATAAGGCGATCATTGCTATTCAGTGCCGCGTAGTCTTTTAATACTGTCCCGTCACTTACGACAACAATCCACCCACCTTCCCAACCACCGGCGGGTGTGGGTGTGTTGCAGGTCGCCGGAGTATCATTGCTGCGGCACAGGCTGACCGATAGCCCGCGTTTCACCGCCTCGCTGCGCGCATAATTGAGATTAGCGACAAAGTCGTTGATCTCACTGGCCATACGATTGGTGGTAATCAAAAATGCGTAAGAAGGGACTGCGATCGAAACGGCGATGCCCAGCACCGTAAGCGCTATCATCAATTCAATAAGCGTAAAGCCGCGATTCGATTTCATGCTGTGTTTTATAGCAGTCATTCGGTAACCTTTTCGCCGCCATTCTCGCCAGCCGATGGAATTGTCTGATGAATGGCAACATGACAGATATTCGGTATAATTCAGGGGTTTAGCGGCAACCATCCAATTGGCAAACAGTGCTGACAACCTCCTGCAAGCCCGATACATAAGTGCTAACATCAGGAACAATCGCCTTGTTTGTGTACGCTGGGGCGTCCTGTTGGACCGATCACAAGCTCACGCGTGTACTGATTGTTATGGGTGGAATCACAGAAGGTAAAGTGACCACTGGCGTTACTCCTTCCATCCGGAACATAGGCAACAAAGTTGCTCATGTCCTTCGACGCGACGATATCGGTCGCTGCATCAACGCTGGAATTGCTGCGCAGCATGAGGTCCTGCTCAACCGAGTAACTGCCATCACGATCAAGATCGGCATATACGATCCAGCCCTGATTCCAGCCAGACCGGTTATCGTGATCGCTGTTGCAGGTCTTCAGGTCGGCTTCTGATTTACACACCAGAACGGGCACACCACGTTTAGCTGCTTCACTTCGAGCAAACAACATCGAGGTGAGGAGCTGATTGGATTGGGTTGTCATTAAATTATTCGTCATCATGTACGAATAGGACGGCACTGCGAAAGTGCTCAGCACACCCAGCACCGATACTGCTGAAATGAGTTCGAGAAAAGTGAGTCCAGATTGCTTATCCATAAGCATTTTCATCCATGTAAATTTTTATTTGTGGAGCTTTTATAGCAGCTTCAAAGCAGTTGCGAAGCAAGCAATTGCGTGATGCCCTGCAATCGGCCGATGAGTGGCGAGACGCGCGTTTGACCGGATGACTAGGGCAGATAACTGGTATGCGTGGTTGATATAACCCGCAATACAACTTCCTGAAATATATGAATATTATGTGATGCGGATCACAAAGAATCAGGAGTTCAGATGAGGAAGTTTACTGTTAAACAGGTCCAGATGGCTTGTGTGGCTGGTCCTGGCATTTTGGAAGCGGTTCAGGTTTAGTTAAAACCTATTGACATATTCAAGCACTAGACTATTATTCAATATAATAATTGAATAATAGGGCTTGTCATGGCATATAGAAATCACGCTGTTGAAACCATCTTATTGATGCTCAAAACACCTTTCCTGATATTCATTGGAATACTCTCCGCTTTTATCCTGATTCCACTGATGATCATACATATCGCGCATACCCATAATGAAGATCGCAAAAGAAAGCGATTAGCCCATTAGAATATCGGCTTGATGGCCAACATTGTAATATTCGTGACGGAGTTTACATTCTAACAACTGTAAGCCTCATGCACCTGATTCCTTGATACTATAAATTTTAGGCGGTAGGTCGACTTCATTCTCGGAGGTATTCCAGTAAGTTGCCACATATTATCTTTTGGCAAACGCTGACCGATACGAAAACCGGGCTTTTCAGATTGTATTCATTGACTTTCAAGTGCGCTTAATTTATAAAAAATGTTCCAATCTGGTAATTATTATGAGGAGTTGATGATGGGTTATGTGGCATTAGGATTATTTGTTACAGGTTTGGCTATCTCAGTACTTGCCATGTCTTTTTCATTTGACAAAGACTGGAACCGGTAAGGCTCAACAAGAACTATTTTTTTAGCAGGCCCATCTGCCATAACAGGTGGGCCTGCCGCTTATTCAAGCATGGTCCGCTCATGCATAACAAAATTCAAATCCACTGGCCTTCCCTTGCATCAGTGGCCTGCCCTCTTAATTTATCTGATACGCCTGTAACACCTCCTTGAACAAAAACCAGGCGATTCCAGCATGGTCGAACTGGAAGCAAATCTGCGCTAACTCGCAAGTCAAGCATAAAACGGATAAGTCCATCCTGTACCGTCAGGGTCAGGTCTGTCATAGCCTTTTTGTCATTGTCCAGGGTCATATCAAACTCTGCCGCACCTCGTTACAAGGTGATGACCATACCGTTGCCATTCTTTCCGCAGGCGAGATTTGCGGTATTCCTTTTGACGTCGATGAAGGATCCGAAATGTCGCATACGGCCAGCGTCAAGGGGAATACCGAACTGTATGAGTTGCCAGCCTCTTGCATACGATCGCTATTCCAGGATATGTCTCTGGCGGGATTTATCATCCGCTCCGTGGCGAAGCGTCAGCATTTTTACGAACAGCGCCTGGAATGCCTGCTGAACCGGAGTGTCCGTAAACGGCTGGCTGCGACACTTATAGATTTGTGCAGCCGTTATGGCGGATATTGTTCTCACGGCCATGAAATCGATATTCGCCTGACGCAGATGGAGCTGGCCGAAATGGTCGGCGCGAGCCGGCCGGTAGTAAGCGCATGCATTAACCAGCTTAGGCAGGAAGGTTATATCAGCTATACGCGGGATTTTATCTGTATCGAAAACCTTGATCTGTTTAGACGCTTGATCGACTAGCATTTAATATTTCAGCTTGTTTTCTGGCTCTCCACAGCATTTTTTGTCATTTATCTGACAGACGATCAATTCCCCTTGCTTTAACCTCTGTCCTCAATAAAAGTCAACTTTAGTCAGGAGAAAGCCATGCGTCTTAAACGAATCATCCTATTATTCATCACCCTGGCTGCCGCTAACAGCGCCAGTTCAGACGTCAACAAGACAGATACTTTTTCTGCCTATGTCGATGCGGAAGGCAACATATCGAAACCAGATGGTTTTCGTACGGACTGGGAACATCTGGGTAGCTGGTTCATCCCCGCAGATGAACACGCGCAAGGGCCGGGCTTCCATGATGTCTACGCCTCTCCCGGTACTGCGGCTGCTTTTAAGCAGACCGGTGAATTTCCAGACGGCGCGGTGCTGGTCAAGGAAATCCGTGGCATCGAATCCAAAGAACATACCACGGGTAATGCTCACTGGGCAGGCGATACCGGGGTGTGGTTCGTCATGGTCAAGGATACCCAGAACCGCTTTCCAGATAATAAAAGCTGGGGTGAGGGATGGGGATGGGCGCTGTTCAAGGCAGACAACCCCTCATTAAATGTGACTACTAACTGGAAGGGTGAAGGACTCAATAATTGCTATGGCTGCCATTTGCCAGCCCAACAAACCGACTGGGTCTATGTTGAAGGCTATCCGACACTGCGCTAGATCAGATCAAAGACCATTAGTCACGAGTAATATCATTCCACCGTCACAGATTTGGCCAGGTTGCGAGGTTGGTCGACATCCGTACCCTTGAGTACGGCGGTGTGATAGGCGAGTAGCTGCAGCGCTACAGTAAATATAATGGGCGCAACCGCGTTTTCCGGTGCATCCAGCTCAATCACCACAGTGCCCGGTTCATTTTTGAAGCCACAACTCTGGTCTGCAAATACGTGCAGTACTCCGCCCCTGGCGCGCACCTCCTGAAGATTGGATTTGAGCTTTTCAAGCAATTCATCATTGGGCGCCACGGCGATGACTGGCATTTGAGCATCTACCAGAGCGATAGGACCATGCTTCAATTCGCCTGCCGGGTAGGCCTCGGCATGCACGTAAGAGATCTCCTTTAACTTGAGCGCCCCTTCCATCGCCACCGGGTAATGCGAGCCCCGGCCCAGAAACAGTGCATGCTGCTTGTCGCCATAGCTGTGTGACAACCGCTCAATATCGTCACTTAGCAGCAAGGCATTCTCAATTCGGGAAGGCAGTCCGGCAAGCTGGGATACCAATGTCGATTCCTGATCCGCGCCCAAGCCATGTCGTCTGCCAATAACGATCACCAGCATCAGCAGGGCAACCAGTTGAGTAGTGAAGGCCTTGGTCGATGCCACACCGATCTCAGGTCCGGCATGCGTCATCAAGACCAGATCTGACTCGCGGACCAGCGAGCTCTCCGGCACATTGCAAATCGCCAGCGTGCCGACATAACCGGAGCGCGCTGCCTGTTGCAGGGCAGCGAGGGTATCTGCCGTCTCGCCGGATTGAGATATGCTCACAAACAGCGAACCAGACCGAATGACATGCTTTCGGTAACGGAATTCACTTGCCACCTCAACACTGCACGAGATGCCCGCCAACTGCTCGAACCAGTATTTGGCAATCAGCCCGGCATGGAAACTTGTGCCACAGGCAATTATCTGTATCGCTCGAATCTCTTCAAGGATTTTCTGCGCTCGAGGCCCGAGAATTTGGTCGATAATTTTGCCGTTGACGATACGACCTTGAAGAGTATCCGCGATGGCGCGTGGCTGTTCAAAGATCTCCTTGAGCATATAGTGCCGAAACCCACCCAGCTCACCGGCGGCTGCGGACAGCGATGATGTCCTGACCGACCGACTTACTCGCTGGCCATGAATATCCAAGATAGTGATTCCGCCTGTCTGAATATCAGCAATATCGCCGTTCTCCATATAAA
>JBGTHR010000165.1:0-6883 GCA_041746095.1 Gammaproteobacteria bacterium
GGCGCTTCAATACATGGATCTCAGCGCCGGCATGCCGATAAATGAGATTTACCTGGACAAGATATTTATTGGCTCCTGCACAAATTCACGGATTGAGGATTTGCGTGCGGCGGCGGCGGTGATTGGGAATCAGCATGTGGCGAAAAATATCAAGCTGGCTATGGTGGTGCCGGGTTCAGGCCTGATCAAGCGACAGGCCGAGCAGGAGGGGCTGGACAGGGTATTTACCGAGGCCGGGTTTGAATGGCGCGAGCCCGGTTGTTCCATGTGTCTGGCCATGAATGCCGACCGGTTGGAACCGGGCGAACGCTGTGCCTCGACCTCAAATCGAAATTTTGAAGGCCGACAGGGGCAGGGTGGCCGCACCCACCTGGTCAGCCCGGCGATGGCGGCAGCGGCGGCAATTGCCGGCCATTTTGTAGATGTGCGCCAGTGGTCAGCTAAGCCGATCAATGCGGGGTATAACTGACATGCAATCATTTACCCAATTCGAATCGCTGGTGATACCGCTGGATCGCGCCAATGTCGATACCGATGCCATTATCCCCAAGCAATATCTCAAATCGGTCAAGCGCACCGGTTTTGGCCCTAACCTGTTTGATGACTGGCGTTATCTGGATTCGGGCGAGCCGGGTCAGGATAACAGTACACGGCGAATCAACCCGGAATTTATTCTGAATCAGCTACAGTACGAAAATGCAGGTATATTGTTAGCACGCAAGAACTTCGGTTGCGGCTCCTCGCGTGAGCATGCAGTGTGGGCTTTGATGGACTACGGAATTCGTGTCGTCATAGCGCCGAGTTTTGCCGACATCTTTTTCAACAACAGCTTTAAAAATGGCCTGCTGCCGATTGCACTAAAGGAAGATGAGATAAATTATCTGTTTGATAAGGAAACGGCCGCTAGCGCCTACCGGTTGAACATAGACCTGGAGGCGCAAATTGTGACGGCTCCTGACGGCGCCGCATTTGGTTTTGAAATCGATGCGTTTCGCAAACATTGTCTGCTTAACGGGCTGGACGATATTGGTCTTACTTTGCAATATGTTGATGAGATTCGGCAATATGAATCACTTCGTCATGCGCAAGTTCCCTGGTTATTTAATTCGCCTCGTTCAGACTGAATTACTGATTACGTAATATCCTGATCACGGCTTCAACGTTACATGACTTATAAAATACTGGTTCTGCCAGGCGATGGTATTGGGCCTGAAATTATCGCCGAGGCCTGTAAGCTGCTGTGCGAGATTCAGCGTGGGTTTGGATTAGCCATCGAAATTGAACAGGCCTTGATCGGTGGCGCGGCATGTGACGTTCACGGCACACCACTACCGGAAGCCACGCTGAAACTGGCGAAACAGAGTGATGCAGTTCTGCTCGGCGCCGTCGGTGGTCCAAAGTATGATGTACTGGCGCGCGAGATCCGGCCTGAGCGTGGCCTGCTGGCGATACGTTCTGAACTGGGTTTGTTTGCCAATCTAAGACCCGCGATTTTGTATCCGCAACTGGCAGACGCCTCGTCGCTCAAAGCGGAGATCGTGGCGGGTTTGGACATTATGATTGTCCGTGAGCTTACCGGTGGCATCTATTTTGGCAAGCCGCGCGGTATTCGTACACTGGAAAATGGCGAACGTGAAGGTTTCAATACGCTGGTTTACCGGGAGTCGGAGATAGAGCGCATTGCGCGTTCCGCATTTGAGATTGCGCAAAAACGCAGCAACCGGTTATGCTCGGTGGACAAGGCCAATGTGCTTGAAGTTTCGGAGCTTTGGCGTGAGGTAGTGAATAGCGTGGCCCGGGATTATCCGCGTGTGGAGCTTAGCCATATGTATGTGGACAATGCTGCCATGCAACTTGTCAGGGCGCCCAAACAGTTTGATGTATTAGTCACGAAGAATCTGTTTGGCGATATCCTTTCAGACGCTGCTGCGATGCTGACGGGATCTATCGGCATGTTGCCCTCGGCTTCTCTGGATGCAAATGCCAAAGGTATGTACGAGCCGATTCATGGCTCCGCTCCGGATATTGCCGGTCAGGGAATTGCCAACCCACTGGCCACGATTCTGTCTGTGGCCATGCTGTTGCGTTACAGTCTGGGTCAGGAGGATCTTGCTAGGCGTGTAGAGCAGGCCGTGAGTACGGTATTGGATGAAGGGCTAAGGACGCGGGATATCTGTGCGCAACATGGAACTTCTGTCTCAACACAACAAATGGGAGATGCTGTTGTTAATGCATTCGCCGACCAGGCAAACTAATTGTTCTGCATATGTTTATCACGAGTAGCGATGCAGACATAACTGTCAGATGAATTTATTCCATACAAAAACCATTTCCCATAAAACCATCTTATATAGGACCACATGAGGATCAATGAGTAAAAAGTACGATGTTGCGGTTGTAGGCGCCACCGGCGCGGTAGGTGAAGTGATGCTGTCCATTCTGGCGGAACGCAATTTTCCTGTGGGGCAAGTATACCCACTGGCAAGCGAACGTTCCGCTGGGAAACAGATTGAGTTTAAGGGTTCCAGCCTGACTATTGGCAATCTGGACAAATTCGACTTTTCCAGGGTTCAGATCGGTCTGTTTTCGGCGGGAGCTTCCCTATCCGAAATCTATGCGCCCAAGGCTCACCAGGCGGGTTGTGTAGTGATCGATAATACCTCGCAGTTTCGCTATGACGATGATATCCCTCTGGTCGTGCCAGAAGTGAATCCGAATGCCATCAGTCGGTATACCAGTCACGGCATCATCGCTAATCCCAATTGTTCGACCATTCAGATGCTGGTCGCCCTAAAACCGATTTACGATGCGGTAGGTATTGAGCGCATTAACGTTGCCACATATCAGGCCGTTTCTGGTACTGGTAAGGAGGCTATTGACGAGTTGGATCGACAGACCAGAGACCTGTTAAATGGTCAGCCAATCGTGTGTGAGGTTTATCCCAAGCAGATTGCGTTTAACGCTCTGCCACATATCGATGTGTTCATGGATAACGGCTATACCAAGGAAGAAATGAAGATGGTATGGGAGACGCAAAAGATAATGGAGGACGACAGTATTCGTGTGAATCCGACGACAGTCAGAGTCCCGGTATTCTATGGCCATTCCGAGGCGGTGCATCTCGAACTGAAATCCGCCCTATCTGCGGAACGGGCGCGGGAGCTTTTGCGCGCCGCACCGGGTGTTACAGTAATCGATGAACGCAGGGATGGGGGTTATCCGACAGCTGTTACAGATAGTGCTGGTCGTGATGATGTGTTCGTTGGTCGAATAAGAGAGGACATTTCTCATCCCAGAGGTTTAAATTTATGGGTGGTAAGTGACAACGTACGTAAGGGTGCTGCGCTGAATAGTATTCAGATTGCTGAAATTTTGATAAAGGATTATATATAACTTACTATTCTAGTTAGACAATTAAAGCATTATTAATACCTCAGCCGGTCTCTTCCTGACCAGCGTAGGAGATAATAGTATTTTGCGTGTGGCCACTATTTATAATATTTACTGGGTGTATGAAAGTCGCTGACTCTAAATAAAGACTGCGTGAGCACAAATAATAATCTTGACCGCCATAAGGCGAGTTTAGAGTGATCACGTAATCAGTGAACATAACAAGGGATGATGAGGGTAACACAATGCGAATTCTGGTTCTGCCGATAGTCTTGCTGGCATTATTGATGCCTCAATCAGTCTTTGCTTTGGGATTAGGTGAAATATCAGTCAATTCATCTCTAAATCAGCCACTCAGGGCAGAAATCAAACTATTTTCAGTTGCGCAAGATGAGATTGAGGATATTCAGGTAGTTCTCGCCCCTCAGGAGGTATTCCAGCGCGTAGGAATTGATCGGCCATTTTATCTTAATGCACTCACATTTGAGCCTGAATTGAAACCAGACGGACAGGCGGCAATTAAGCTCAGTACGCGTGATCCAGTGCGTGAGCCATTTCTGACGTTTCTGGTTGAAGTAAAATGGCCGAAAGGCAGGTTATTGCGGGAATACACCATTCTGCTTGATCCCCCGGT
This sequence comes from Gammaproteobacteria bacterium, assembly GCA_041746095.1. Taxonomy (GTDB): domain Bacteria; phylum Pseudomonadota; class Gammaproteobacteria; order JBGTHR01; family JBGTHR01; genus JBGTHR01. Next base: position 4,025 of record JBGTHR010000165.1, read on the forward strand.
ATTTCTTGAGGCCACGGCGCCTGCGCGGACAAATGCGCCAGCAGTCGAAACTCAGTCAGCAAACCCAGCTAAGAGCCAGCCATCAGCTTCCCGCCCAGCAGCGTCGTCGCCTGTTATTGCGAATTCATCGGGGAGCGTGAAACCGCAATCGCCGGTATCAGCCGGGCAGCGCGTTGGCAGAGATGCTGTCGCGGCTGGTTCCGCGCCGGAAAGTTACGCGACACAACGTGGTGACACATTATGGCGTATCGCTGAGGCCACCAGACCATCCAGAGACACTACTGTCGAGGCGATGATGCTGGCATTGCAAAAAGCTAATCCCGAGGCTTTCATTCAAGGCAATATTAATAATCTCAAGGCTGGGGAGATACTGCGAATACCGAATGCAGGCGAGATCAATCAACGTTCCAGCCAGGAGATGCTTGCAGAAATTAGTCGCCAGAATGCCCTGTGGAAAGAGTACCAGCGTTCCACTGCGGTAACTGCCGCACCTCAAAATATTGACGCAGGGAAGCTGGACGATTCTGACGCGCAGATATCACCTGAAGATCAGCCAGTTGCGGAGAATAAACCAGCGGTTGCGAGTGAAAAAGAAGGGGACTCGGAACCCAGCCTGGAAATTCTGGCTTCTAATCCTGAGAAGCAAATATTGCCGCAGGCGGTGGCGGCCGGTGGCGGCAGCGAAAATCTGGAGGATCTCCGCAAGCAACTGGCGTTGTCTCAGGAAACTGCGGAATCCCGCGCCAGGGAAAATGATGAGCTTGTCAAAAGGATGCAGCGGCTCGAGGCGCTGCTGGAGAAACAGGAACGCATACTTACTCTGCAAAGTGAGCAACTGGCTGAAATGCAGCAGGGGTTCGCTGCAGCAGCCAGTAATACAGGCAGCAATAGCAGTAATGCAGATACACCCAGCGAAAACAACACGCCTGTTGATGAAACGGTAGTTGCGGAAACTGCCGCGAATGATGCAGAAATACCTCCATTGGTAGTACCTGAGGGTGATATCAGTTCAGAGGTCAACGAGCTGGACGACCGCGCGGAACGCCAGGCAATGCAGGATTACTATGCCAGCCTTGATCAGCCTGCAGAGGAGACACTCGCTACAGCAAATGAGCAAGCAGATTCGGCAAACGTACAAATTGCCGCTCCGTCTATTGAGGTTCCTGTTGCTACTACCGAAGAGTCAAGTCCAGGCTGGATCGATACCCTTAAATCACAGTTGGCCAATCCACTCTTATTAATGATTCTTGCCGGACTAGGGCTGATGGTCATTGCCCTGATCTGGATCGTCTTTCGGCGGATCTCGGTCAATCGTCATGTCAGTAACGTCGAATCGCATGATTCTTTTGCTGAAGCCAGGGTTACTGACAGTATGCTTGAAGACATTATCGTGACTCAGGCTAATAGAAACCGTACCGCACTGGCGGACGAGACACTCCAGGATAAATCGACGACTGAGAGCTTTGCCGATGAAGCAGCGGATACTCTGTCCATTACTAATGCGGCGGTTACCTCCGATACCGCCAGTGACGATGTGCTGGATGATGCCGATGTCTATATTGGTTACGCCCTCTATCAGCAGGCAGAGGACCTGCTGAAGGCGGCAATTAATAAAAATCCTGACAATGCGGCCTATCGTGTCAAGCTGGCAGAGAGTTACTATGCATCCGGGGATGCTCGGGCATTCGAGGCGGTTGCAGATGAATTGCTTGAGACTAATGTTCCCGCAAAAGACAGGCGGCATGTCCTGTCAATGGGCAAACAACTGAGTCCGGATAATCCCTTGTTTGCTGCTGCGGATTCTGTCGCTGTTGATCCCACAGATGCATCCATCAGTGAGAACAGCGCGTTTGTATCAGAAGAATTTGCGCCTACGCAGATACTGGATGCACGTGTTGAGCTTGATGCCCAGTCAGTCAACGATCTGCAGGCAAATGAAGAACGTGCTGAAGCTCCATCAGACGACCAGGCGGAGGCTATGCATTTGGGTAATACTATAGCCTTCGACATGAGCGAGCCAGATGTCAGCATAGACGGCCATCCTGGCAGTGATGACGATATCGCGCCGACCGTAATTTCCTCGGCAGACAATAGTAATATTCTTGAATTTGACTTTAATGATTTGGACAGAGAAGGTTTTGGTCTGGACAGTGCCGAAGGCGCTGAAGATGAACTTCTTGCCGATCAGACATACTTTGACATCAATAGTGACAAACAAGAGCACAGTGAGGATGACTCGCTGGCTACGCGAATCGATGCTGAAAGCCCCGATTTGCCTGCAGTAAATGGGACTGCCCAGCTATCAGGCAATGATTCAGAGGATGAATTGCTGGGTACAATGATTGATGCGGATCTTGCAAACTTTGCTAATGAGTTCTCTTTAGACGAGACCCTGGATGACGAAGACCTGACTGTTTTGTTCGACGAGGGTGGGCAGTCTGATTCTCCGGGTATCTCTAACGCTGAGCTGGACGAAACGCTGTTATATGATGGTGAGTCGTTCTCAATAAGTGATAGCACGGAAACATTTGTGGTGAAGCATGCCGGGACAGAAACTTTTGTGGCCGAGATAAATCAGGACCTACATCGAGGCGGGGTTGATCTAATGCCCGGAATAGACGAAATAGGCACCAAACTTGATCTTGCCAGGGCATACATAGATATGAGCGATAACGAAGGCGCTCGCAGTATCCTGACCGAAGTTCTTGAGGAAGGTGACGAATTGCAACGCCAGCAGGCCGAAGAACTAATGATACAATGTGATTAACCGTATCTGAATCATCTTCAATTATTAAAGGCCCCATCGGGGCCTTTGCACTTATAGACTCAGATATTTTTAATTTCTAAGTTGCTCAGAAT
>JBGTHR010000166.1:0-3518 GCA_041746095.1 Gammaproteobacteria bacterium
CTCCGCCAACCGAGGTTCGAATCCTCGTCCCCCAGCCAAAAATTAACAGACCCGCCCCTGTGGCGGGTCTGTTAATTTCAGGGCGATGATGAGAACCTCGCAGAGGTTCGACAAATTTGCCCGGAGCAAATTTGAACCGCCTTCGGCGGGCCCATAGGGCGGAGCACGGGGAGGTGCGGAGTAATCCTCGTCCCCCAGCCACATTAGCTATTCTCCAGAAGTGTTGCGTGACATTGACGCAAATAAAGGGCCGCCAGGCTCTCGCGAGAAGCCAGCGCAATTCCCTTTTCTGTAATCAGTCCGGTCACATATCGGCGCGGTGTGACATCAAAGGCATAATTGGCAGTCCTGCTCCCCTCTGGGATCAGTCTTACCGTAGTGATCTCACCGGCCGAGTTACCACCCATGATATGAGATACCTCGTTGCCATCACGCTCCTCGATTGGGATATCACGCAGCCCATCGTCGATACTCCAGTCTATGGTAGGTCCTGGCAGGGCGACATAAAACGGTATTCCGTTGTCGTGGGCAGCCAGGGCCTTCAGGTACGTGCCTATTTTGTTGCACACATCACCACCGGCGGTAGTTCGATCTGTGCCAGTGATACAGATGTCTACCATGCCGTGCTGCATCAAATGTCCGCCGGCATTATCCACAATTACAGTATGCGGAACGCCATGTTGTAACAGCTCCCACGCAGTCAGGCTTGCGCCCTGATTGCGCGGACGCGTCTCATCTACCCAGACGTGCACCTGTATGCCAGCATCGTAAGCTTTGTAAACGGGAGCAAGCGCTGTACCCCAGTCAGCTGTCGCCAGCCAGCCTGCATTGCAATGTGTGAGAATATTGATTGGGGCTGAGCTGTGCTTTTTATTCGCGATCTCACGGATGATCTCCAGGCCATGATCGCCGATAGCGCTGCAAATACTCACGTCTTCCTCAGCTAGCCTCTGTGCGTGGCGCATGGCGAAGCCTTCTCGCTCGGTCGCAGTAATATTAAGTAGTTGCGTGTGTAATTCGTCCACGGCCCATTTGAGATTGATCGCAGTGGGGCGTGTGGCGATTAATTGATTAGCGGCGTCATTCAATGCCGAATTTGAATGATTTTCTCGCATTGCCAGACCAAGTCCAAAGGCGGCTGTAATGCCAATCAGTGGCGCGCCACGCACTCGCATATCACGAATCGCATGTATTGCATCGGATAATGATTTTAAGGACGCGATACAAAACTCATGCGGCAAACGTGTCTGATCGATTATCCGCACATCGCTGCCATTCTCTGACAGCCAGATAGTACGGTAAGGTTTGCCGTCGACGTTCATGGCTTCATAGGCCGATCGCGCTCATGATTGACCAGACAGAAGAATCCAAATGGTCCGTCGCCGTGATTGAGAAACTGGTGAACCGCCAACGGCTCGATGTACGCGATATCCATCGGATTCAGTGTACTGTGTTCGCCGTTAATCTCCATAATCCCCTGACCGCGTACTGAAATAATGACGTGAGTATGCAGATGTTTCTCACGGCTGGAATTGCCCCCGGGGCCAATCTCAAAATAGCGCAGATCAAACGCCGTAGCCTCGCCATTCTTGCCCATTAATTCAACACGTCTAACGCTAGCGAAGGGCAGGGAATCCGAGGATTTATACGCCGTGCTTTCACGGCCTTGCCACTCAAAGTCCTTTTGGCAGATAAGGTGCTGCATGAGTTGCCGTACCTGTTGCCGGTTAGGTAATTCGCATACCGACAAAAATTCGCCCTGCGGTGCTTCCAGCCGTTCACCAAAATGATCACGCAAGCGGTCGAGGATTTTTTGAGTAGCCAGGGTGAGCCCGTCTGGGTGTCCCAGTAGGGAACCGCCAAGTAGGAACTGAGTATCAGCAGAGTAGTGTTTGCATAACATGGTTATTTGCTCATACTGTATTCCACCCGCAGGACAGGGCCAGGCTGGGGCCAGATTACCCAGGGGTTCAGTCAGACGCTCACAGATTGCCGCGCACTCATCTCTGGAATAGGAAAATCGCGCGCCGAAATTTGGGAATACAGAAATGTCCGCGCCCGCCAGACGAAACAGTGTCCCAAATAAGATATCAGGGGCAATGCCCTGATGTTCGTTGCGGGTATAAATACCCGACAAAGAAGGATGCGCCATCATTGCCAGCGAGTACTTTCGCGCGTAGGCACGGGCAGTATCCATGCCCATGACCATTGGACACAACAGCACGCCCTGAATATCCAGTCGCTTTACATATTCGAAAAACCGGTCCAGCTCCATCACAGGGGCGGCGATATGTGGGAAATATTGACAATTTCGCCCGGTTTTATCATTTGCCCTTTGAACGGCCTGATGGCAGGCGGCGACACGCTGTTTGAACGGCTCAAAATCATCGACCAGATTCTGGTCATCCTTAACGATATCTCCACCGCCTGCTGCAAACTCAAAGGCCATGGTAGTGAGTTGTTGCAACGAGGATCCCCGAGGCTTGAGTGCTGTAGACAATAACGGGCGTTCATATACGCCCAGCATATTGCGTATACCCTCGATTCCGTATTGGGGGCCATTAAAGTGTGTTAACACTTCATCAGGAAGCTGCATGCCTACCAGCCGCACACCGGCAAACATGGAAATATTTCCAAATATCAGATTGATCAGCTGTGGCAGCTGATAATTCGAGAGCGATTGGGAGTAGCTGATAGTTGAGAAGAAATCACTTGAGCCTTGCGCGCAAGGTTCCACTGAATCGATGCGGCCGACCACATTCTCCAGAATGTCAGCTTGAGTGATCATTGCCTCCGGCAATTCCACCGTCTGCTCATAGGCGATCTTGCGTGCCATGGTATCGGCCTCATTGCGATTAGCGCAATGCAGGCGATAAGTGACAGATATCGGAGCCATGCCGTTGATGTACGTGTCTTTAATCATTGTAAAAGTGGGGTTGTATTCGTTATGTGGCGAATTCTGCAACACTGAAAGTGGTCGAAAATTCAGACTATATTAAAGCACATCAGCCACAAAGATGAATGGAAGACTGCTTAGTCTGCATGAATCGTTAGCTTTTAACGATCACATCCATGAGAGTCTCACAGCATAAAACACTCCATATTTACAGGCAGTTTGACCGGCTTGCGGCCTGATTCAGCTGGATTTGTCAGCAAATACTTGCGATATAGCGATTCGCGATCTAGGATTAAGTGATAGCGCAGAATTTCTAAACTCACCTGATAGGAGTACGCCATGTCTGCAACTACCCCGATACCAGTTCCAGCTCCTTATTGGGAGTCTCTGGATCTAGCCAGTGTGCTTGCCCAGCCAGCCGCCTTTATCTCCATTAGTCAGTGTAACAGCCTGTATTGTGAAGAAGGAGTACAGGGCGCTGAGAGGCAATGGGAGCGCGGGACTCTGGAGAACACTGTGAGAATGGCCAGGGCATGCCGGGAAGCGGGTATGCATTTTTTCTGGATTGGCTACGATGTATTTCGCGATAACTATCCGAAGACAGCCATGGATGAGGCCCAGT
>JBGTHR010000167.1:0-1611 GCA_041746095.1 Gammaproteobacteria bacterium
CCAAGTGGTTCGAAGCTATTCAAGCCGTTGTTCCAGATGCGATAGTTACCAGTAAGTATGGCGATGTCCCGCGTGAACTCCTGCGTCCAATGAATGACGCGTCCTGGTTGGCTCAAGCGCTTAATGATGTTGATATTCTAATTACTCTTGGCAATCTCGCATCGCCAGATATTCGCAAATACCTACCTGTCTTTCTAGCTGAGGCTAGTAGCCTGGGAGTAATGACTATCGTTGGTGTGATCGAACCTTGGGAAGTTATCGATGGGATCTTCCAGCGGCCAAATTCGCCAATAATGCAGCAACACATTTCCTATTTGGAGAGACATGCTGATCAGCTAATTGTGATTCAAGAGGATTTCGGCCGTGAAGCCATGTTGAAATGCAGTACCATCAAACTTGGCGAGACCATTGCGCATGATGTTCTTGATGCCTATGCCGCATTCAATCGTACTCAAATTAACAAGTTGGTGGAGACAGCGCGATCTGCAATTTAGCTAATGTCCAGGTTATTGCTGCTGAAGATCTATCCGGATCACTCTTTAATTCTGCACATCGTTTTAAGAAGACTCTCGCAAAACTGGTAAAATGCGCAGTCTTATGTTTATTACTCGTTGGATGCTATGAACCCAGATTTCCTTGATTTTGAACAACCCATCGCTGAGCTTGAGGCCAAGATCGAGGAGCTTCGGCATGTCAGTGATGATAGTGAAATCAATCTGAATGAAGAGATACAGCGGCTGCAGGCCAAGTGCATGTCGTTAACAGAATCCATATTTTCAAATCTGTCGGCCTGGCAGGTAGCCCAGATCGCCAGGCATCCGCGCAGGCCGTACACTCTCGATTATGTTGAGGCGTTGTTTACCGACTTTGAAGAGTTGCATGGAGACCGGGCTTATGCCGATGATGCCGCAATCGTGGGCGGTCTTGCCAGATTCGAAGGTCATCCTGTCATGCTCATTGGACATCAAAAGGGTCGCAAGACCAACGAGAGCATACGCAGAAATTTCGGCATGCCCCGCCCCGAAGGTTATCGCAAGGCCATGCGTCTGATGAAAATGGCAGAGCGCTTTCGACTGCCTGTCATGACGTTCATCGATACTCCGGGTGCCTATCCCGGTGTGGGCGCCGAGGAGCGTGGCCAAAGTGAAGCCATCGCCAGGAACCTGATGGTCATGTCAGAATTGCGCACTCCGATACTCTGTACTGTCATAGGCGAGGGTGGCTCGGGTGGGGCTCTGGCAATTGGTGTCGGTGACAGGCTGATGATGCTGCAATACAGCACCTATTCTGTGATTTCGCCTGAGGGATGCGCCTCAATATTGTGGAAAAGTGCTGAGAAGGCGGCCGATGCGGCGGCGGCTCTGGGAATTACCGCCGAACGCCTGAAACAGCTGGAATTGATCGATGACATTATTCCAGAGCCTTTGGGAGGAGCTCACCGCAATATGGAGCAAGCCACAGCAAGTGTCAAAAAGGTCCTTTCCGAGGGCATGAAACGCCTGGCTAATATCAGCATTGACGATTTGCTTGTACAACGGTATTCGAAACTGATGCAGTTCGGGACGTTTAAAAGCGCATAGCCTGCCGTTTTGATATTGGTATTGCTTGTGG
>JBGTHR010000168.1:0-3993 GCA_041746095.1 Gammaproteobacteria bacterium
TTTCATTGGCAGGTGGTTGAGTGCAGTCATAATAATGCAAACGGATAACACTTAAATGTTTGGCTTTCTCAAAAACAAGAAGGCGGAGTATAAGGCGAGCGTTAATTCTGGTGTTGAGGAATTAACGGTAAAACCTTCGCAGAATCTCCTTGCCGCTGCACTTGAGGCAGGTTTGAACTGGCCTCATGACTGCCGCGTTGGCAGTTGCGGTACCTGCCGTTGCACGCTCAAGGAAGGCAAAATCAAGCCTCTGTCTGATTTTTCCTATGTGCTAACAGGTGATCAGATCAAATCGGGTATGATACTGGCCTGCCAGACCTCGTTGCGAAGCGATATCGTCGTTGAAGTTGAAATGGATGAGTCGGCCAAGCGTGTTGAGGTCACAACTCATGCGGGTGTGCTGAAACACACGACCCGACTCACGCATGATATTTTTGAACTTGTAATCGGTTTTAATGATGAGTTTCCTCGAACTGCCGTTGCAGGTCAATACGCCGAGGTAAGCACCCCGTCAATCAGTCAGCCGCGCTCATATTCCTTTGCCAAGGCGCCTGAGAATGAAACCCCTGGTGAAGTCACTTTTTTTGTCCGACATGTGCCTGGGGGAGAATTTACTGATTGGCTGTTTGCCGAAGACCGGACTGGCGAACCCATGTCGGTGAAAGGTCCATTTGGTTCGTTCTGGCTTAGACCTGATGAGATACCGATGGTGTGTATTGCCGGTGGAAGTGGCATCAGCTCAATCAAAGCAATGCTGGAAAATGCCTGCAACGTTAATGTACAACGAGATTGCTTGTTCCTGTTCGGGGCCAGGGCCCAGGCTGATGTGTATTGCCAGAAAGCAATGGCTGAAATTAAACAAAAGTGGCACAAGGACTTCAGCTTTGAATTTGTACCTGTGCTGTCCAACGAACCTGAAGACAGTGACTGGCAAGGTCCCAGAGGGTTTGTGACAGACCACCTGAGGAAGGAATACGTTGAAAACGGTATTATCGACCTCAAGAATGCACAGGGCTATTTGTGCGGGCCGCCTCCGATGATCGATGCCGGAGTTGATGTGATGAAAGCAGAAGGCATGCCTGAGGCTAATATTTTCTTTGACAAATTTCTGGATGCCAGCTCTATGCCAGGAGGCAGAAAGTAAGCTTGCCGTTTCGTCTCAGACTCAATATCTTCAGACTCAATATCAAGGCATGCATGCAAGCGATATTTAGTATAGTCAGACCGGTAAAATATTTTATAATACATAATTGAGTTCAGGAGGAGGAAGATACTATGCAGACAAAGGCTTTGATCGTGATGGCGTTATGGACTATTGTGCTGGTCGGCATCATGAATTTTATAGGATTCAATGAGCATTATAGAGAACCAATCTGGACGATTGGCGGGGCGATATTCCTGTTGGTTATCCTGGTGGGTAATGTATGGATCTTCTTTGCGATTGCCAAGGAAACGCCTTGGAAATGGTTTAAGAATACCTGATATATATCCCTGATTTATAGAGAATCCAGTAATTAAAATATCAGCTGGATGACGTAAGGCCGCGATTTGCGGCCTTTTACGTTATGGTCACGGTCTGCTCGCCTGCGTAGTTTTAAGTTAGCTGTGAATTTTCAAGGGGCCACACTTTGAACTCTGGGGATCTTCTCTGGATTCCAGTTTTGTACAGCCCATGTCCAGAACTCATTTAGGCTGTTGCTGATTAATTCGCCTGGTGGCTCCTGCCCGAGCATGCGCATTATCTTTACAAGTTCTGGTACTGGCCTGTCTAGTGATGGTGGGGACGCGGTTGTTTGCTTACTCAATTTTTCGCCTTGCTGGTTGACGACCAAAGGCAGATGGAAAAATTCTGGTACAGTATTCTTTTCATACAGCAATCTGTGCAGATATAACTGTCTGGCCGTGACAGATAAAAGATCTGCGCCACGCACAATCTCGGTTATGCCCTGGTAGTGATCATCAACAGTGACGGCCAGCAGGTAGGCGATATAGCCGTCGGCGCGTTTGACTACGAAGTCTCCGATCTCGCTTTCCAGCTTTTGTGACTGGTAGCCGTAATGCGTGTCTGTAAACATCACGGGCTGATCATTCGTCACGATTCGTAGCGCGCCCGTTGAATGTTTGTTTCGTGCGCTATTGCGGCAAACGCCTGGATAAATCCATCCATACAAACCGTGTGCCGCCATGGCCTCAATCTGCTTGCGCGAGCAAGAGCACGTATATGTCAGGCCTTTGTTTTCCAGTTGTTTAAGGGCATCAGAATAGACATCAATTCTGTCATTCTGATATAGAATATCGCCATCCCAGGTAAACCCGTATCGTTCAAGCGTCTTTAATATGCTGTCTACTGACCACGGGAGTTGGCGCAGCGGATCGATGTCCTCAATTCTAATTAGCCATCTGCCATGTCGAACCCTGGCTTGAAGATAGCTCGCTGTCGCAGTCAGCAAGGAGCCGAGATGGAGTGCGCCGGTAGGTGAGGGCGCAAATCTGCCTACGTAAGGCTTAGCGAGTTTCTTCCGCAGCAAAGTCAACGGCTATGCGATTACGCTGTTTAGATTACATGCAATAACTTGAGAAGTGCTGTCTGAAGACTGGCGCTTTGAAACGACTGGAACACTGACAGTATGCTCGCATGAACACTTTTAAAATTATATGCCAGTGTCACGCAATCATCAGTTTTGGCCTATATTTAGCGCTCTCTGCATCAGACCCTGACCTTTTGCACAATAATGACGTATCTCAGGCAGTCAATTGCTTCTCTTTGATTTCCTGAAGGGTTTTACAGTCTATGCACAGGGTTGCGGTAGGACGCGCCTCAAGGCGCCGTATACCGATTTCAATTCCGCATGCCTCACAGTAACCATAATCATCCGTACCCAGCTGATTGATTGATTCATCGATCTTTTTGATCAGTTTGCGCTCGCGGTCTCGGGTGCGCAATTCCAGACTGAATTCTTCCTCTTGAGTGGCGCGATCAGAAGGATCAGCAAAATTGGCCGCATCAGTCTTCATATGATCAACGGTACGGTCAACCTCTTCCATGAGCTCTCTTTTCCATGCCTCGAGTATTTCACGAAAATGCCTGCGCTGATTTTCGTTCATGTACTCTTCGTCTTTGCTGGCTTCATATGGTGTCAGACCACCCACCGGTGTAGTGGCCTTTGCCTTGCCAGAAGCTGGTTTTATGTTTGGCGTGGCATTCTTGCGCACGCTGGTCGTTTTCTTTGTAGCGGTCTTTTTCAAGGCCATTCCGAAGTTCTCCGTATTATGAAGTCGGCCTTAATATCAGATAAGTAATACCTGCGCAAGTTATTTGCGAAATTAAAGCCTAATAGCATGGAACTGAGCAAATTAACAGTTATCGTGATTGTATATCTAAATGTTGTCGTTTGCGGAGATATCAAGTCGCAGGAACCTTATACAGTAATTTAATGCTTGTACAACCTTATTGGGTGGATTTGACCTCGGCAATGAGTCTGCCTGATGCCAACTGAATATCCAGAGCATCTCCTGCATTGGTATCTGAGCTGCGACGTAGCAAGGTATTATCTGGCAGATGAGTGACGATAGCATAACCCCGGCTTAGTGTGGCAAGCGGACTGACGGCGTTTAGTGCTCGTTCTAGCTGTGAAATGACCGCCTGCCGGTTTTGTAACTGTTGTTGTATTATTGCAGTAAGACTCCTCTGCAGTTGTGCTACATTCGCGCGGGATAATTCCAGTCGTGTAGAGGGTGATTGATAGGTGAATCGAGAGGTGGTTAATTTCAGCTGGGAGGTTAGACCTGCGAGCTGCCGCTGCATCGTCATCTTTATACGGTTATCCAGTTCATCCAGCCGCTGGGATTGTTGCTGCAATCGGGTATTGGGATGCTGCTGGCTAAGCCGTCCCGCAAGCCATATGAGCGTCTGAGATGCATCTCTGAGCAGTTGTGTGACTCGCTGTTCCAGTGCAGTAGCATAGCTGCTCAGCCGGTTTTGCAGATCATTCT
>JBGTHR010000169.1:0-3178 GCA_041746095.1 Gammaproteobacteria bacterium
GTGTTATTTTGCCGGGGCTAACTCAATATTTTATGGCGAGAAGCTGCTGACTACACCAAACCCCGATACCGAGGCTGACATGGCGTTGTTCTGTAAACTTGGTATCCACAGTCTTGAACCGCAGAAATCATCCGGCCTACGCCGAACTAGCGACGCAACGTCGCAAGTGGCATAGTTAAACTTCAATAATCTGTATTCGCGAAACGCGGACCATGTATTTTATACCGTTACCTCGCCTATCCAGCAATACTCCTGAATGAAAGACTTCGCTGCCGGGCTGGCGCAACGTCTCACCACTCATTTGTACCGAGTGCGCCGCCTCTGCGAAGGGCCACAGCAACCAGAATGTGTTGTGGATGGGAAAAAAGTGGTGTCGTTTTGCAGCAACGACTACCTGGGGCTAGCCAACCATCCGCGCGTCATAGCGGCGTTTAAAAAAGGCCTGGACGATTACGGTGTTGGCAGTGGCGCCTCTCATCTGGTAAATGGACATTCACGCGCGCATCATGAACTGGAAGAAGAGCTTGCGGCATTCGCGAAACGCGATCGGGCGCTTTTATTTTCGACAGGCTACATGGCCAATCTGGGGATCACTCAGGCGCTGCTGGGACGTCATGATCACGTCTTCGCGGACCGGTTCAATCATGCCTCACTCAATGATGCCGGCAGGATCGTTGATGCGAAGTTATGCCGTTACCCGCATAACGACCTGAATAATTTGCATAAACAGTTAAAGCGCTGTCCCACTGGACAACGGCTCATCATGACCGATGCCGTCTTCAGCATGGAGGGTGATCTTGCTCCATTACCTCAACTGGCCTCGCTTGCTGATGCAACAGATAGCATGTTAATGGTGGATGATGCTCATGGATTTGGCGTACTGGGAGAATCCGGGCGCGGCAGCCTGGAACATTTTCAGCTTTCTCAGAAGAACGCACCTATACTCATGGCGACACTGGGCAAGGCAGTCGGCGTCTTCGGCGCCTTTGTCGCGGGCAGCCATGACCTGATTGAGACCCTGATTCAATCCGCGCGGACCTACATCTATACCACGGCATCACCCCCGGCGCTGGCGCACGCCACGCGCACGAGCCTGAGAATACTTCAACAGGAGACCTGGCGGCGCGAAAAGCTGAATGACTTGATAGATCAATTTCGAAACGGTGCGAAACAGTTGAGGCTTAACCTGCTACCGTCTCAAACACCGATCCAGGCATTGATCATCGGCGACAATGCCAGAGCCCTGAACTTGAGTCAGTCCCTGTATGATCAGGGGATACTGGTCAGCGCAATCCGGCCCCCTACTGTACCCGCCGGAACAGCGAGACTGAGAATCACGCTCTCTGCCAGCCACAGCGATCAGCATATTATTCAACTGCTTGAGACGATTGAACGACTAACAACCGGCCCACGAATGTAGACCTTTGGTTAAGTGTAGATATTATCCTAAAAATGTATCAGCCTGCGGACTAAAATTCGACTGGCCATATGCTTTGAGTTGGCTGTCCATTTGGTTTAAATTCAACAAACGCGTAAACTAGCTATGACATACTCATCAAATTCCTTGAATCCCGCTATCGGTCATCCAGTCATGCAGATTCATCTGGCCAATCCCCGCGGCTTTTGCGCCGGTGTGGAACGCGCGATCGAAATCGTCGAGCGTGCCCTGGAGCTGTTTAACGCTCCCGTCTATGTACGTCATGAAGTTGTACACAACAAACATGTCGTCGATGAGCTGCGCGCCAAAGGGGCCGTATTTGTCGAGGAGCTGAGTGAAGTGCCGGATGACGCCACTGTGATCTTCAGCGCTCACGGCGTCTCCAAGACGGTTCGTGAAGAGGCCGCTTCGCGCGGACTGCACGTATTTGACGCCACCTGCCCACTGGTCACCAAAGTACATCTGGAAGTGGCGAAATATTGTCAGGAGGGCCGCGAGACCATACTGATCGGTCACGAGGGTCATCCCGAGGTCGAAGGCACCATAGGCCAGTACGACAGCTCAAAAGGCGGCAGTATCTATCTCGTGCAATCCGCTGAAGATGTCAAAAATCTGCGGGTTGAAAACCCCGATTTTCTCGCCTTTGTCACTCAGACAACGTTGTCAGTCGATGACACCAGCAACGTGATTGATGCCCTGTATCAGCACTTTCCCAAGATAAAAGGCCCGCATAAAAAGGACATCTGCTATGCCACGCAGAATCGCCAGGACGCCGTCAAGTCACTCATCGGCACTTGCGACCTGATGCTGGTTGTAGGCTCCCCCAGCAGCTCCAATTCGAACCGCCTGCGTGAGATTGCCGACAAACGCAATGTCGAGGCCTATCTGATAGACGGCCCTGCGGAAATTCAAGGTGACTGGCTGGAAGGCAAGCAATCGATAGGTGTAACGGCTGGGGCATCTGCGCCGGAGATCATCGTGCAGCAGGTCATCGAACGGCTCAAGTCCATGGGCGCTGTTAATGTCCGGGAACATGACGGCATACGCGAAGATGTAGTCTTTCGACTGCCTGTGGAATTACGCCAGCGCCAGTAACTGATTAGTAGTCAGTAATGAATTACCTCGCCGCAAGCAACGGGGTATCAATTCAAGCCCCATCGGCTTGTGGAGGATTTGTCATATAAAGGAACTGCCCTTCAATGGGGTAAGCTGGAGTGAGGAGAAGAGACAACCTGTCAAAGGCTTGCAGCCTCTCGAAATGCACCCGTCTCTTCTCACTCCAGCGTCTTGGTTGAGCCTCTTTAAGCGGGTCAGGCGGACAGCCTCATTAACCCATATGACAAGGCCCTCAAGACACCTATACAGGCAGTAGTGAGGATAGCGCAATGAACGCGAAAACGATAATCAAAACGTTGGGCTCGGACGAGATACTCGCGATTGGCATTGATGTATCCAAGGCACGTTTGACGATCGGTGTTATTAACCCGCGCAGGGAACAGGTATTTAGCCTGAGCAACGAGCATGCGTCGGTTACGGCGTTGGCTCAGGCGCTGTGTGCAGGTGACTATGGTGGCAAGCTGGTGTTGGAATCTACCGGCTACTATCACTGGTGTGCAGCAGTGGGTTTGTCGCAGGCAGGCCTGGATGTCCGTCTGGTAAACCCCTTGATGGCGAGCATTTCGACCAACGGGAGAAATCCTGCACGCCGCAGTACTTACCATTTGTTACTGTGACAAGATT
>JBGTHR010000170.1:0-9622 GCA_041746095.1 Gammaproteobacteria bacterium
ACTGCTATCACTCTCGATTAAATAATGTATTTTCTCACACCAACACAGCATGCAAGCCTGTGAGGTATCGTTTGCCATTAATAATTCTGCTGTCAATTCTGACTGTGTGGATTACCGGTTGTTCACAGGGGCCGTGGAACAACCCGTGGCCTAATACGGGAGCTCAGGAAAATTATCTTTACTCGTCATTTACAGAACGACCAAAACACCTGGATCCGGTAAGATCTTACGCTGCGAATGAGTATATCTTTACTGCGCAGATCTATGAGCCGCCATTACAGTATCATTTTCTCAAGCGGCCCTACGAACTGATACCGCTTACTACCGATGGCATGCCTGAGATCAACTATTATGATGCTGCAGGCCAACCCCTGCCGAATACGGCGCCAGCGGAACGTATAGCGATCAGTGAATATGTTCTGCGTATTCAACCGGGCATAAAATATCAACCGCACCCGGCATTTGCGCTGAATGATGAGGGGCAATTTCATTACTACCTTCTTTCTGCTGAAATGCTTGACGGCGTCGATACTCTGGAAGACTTTGAACATACCGGCACGCGTGAACTGACCGCTGAAGATTATATATATCAGATTAAGCGCATGGGTAATTCACGTTTGCAATCACCTATCGCAGGTGTGCTGGCGGATTATATTATTGGCTTCAAGGAATTTCAGCAGGTGTTATCCAGGGCCTACGATTCCCATTCGGATTCCGAGTCAGTCTGGCTGGATTTGCGGGAATATCCCATACAGGGCGTGGAGTTTGTAGACAGATATACCTTCATAATTCGAATTAAGGGCAAGTATCCGCAATTTCTATACTGGATGGCGCTGCCATTCTTTGCTCCCATGGCCTGGGAGGCTGAACGGTTTTATTCACAACCCGGCATGGGGGAACGCAATGTGACACTGGACTGGTATCCGGTGGGCACCGGACCTTTCATGCTCAGCCATAATGACCCTAACCTGAGAATGGTGTTGTCGCGTAATCCAAACTTTCATGGCGAGCGCTATCCATCCGAAGGTGAACCCGAAGATGAAAATGCAGGGCTGCTGAATGATGCGAATAAGCCCCTGCCGTTTATTGACAAGGCCATTTACGGACTGGAGCGCGAGACCATACCTTACTGGAGCAAATTTCTGCAGGGCTATTATGACGTCTCCGGCATCGCATCAGACAGTTTTGATCAGGCCATACAATTCAACAGTCAGGGCGAGGTCGGACTGACCGAGAAGATGCAGGACAAGGGCATAGGACTTGCGACATCCATTAATACCTCGATTTTTTATATGGGCTTTAATATGCTCAACGATATCGTCTGTGGAACTACTGAGACTGCGCGCAAACTAAGGCATGCGATTTCCATCGCCGTTGATTATGAGGAGTATATCTCGATCTTCGCCAATGGCAGGGGTGTC
This sequence comes from Gammaproteobacteria bacterium, assembly GCA_041746095.1. Classification (GTDB taxonomy): domain Bacteria; phylum Pseudomonadota; class Gammaproteobacteria; order JBGTHR01; family JBGTHR01; genus JBGTHR01. Next base: position 1,422 of record JBGTHR010000170.1, read on the forward strand.
GCTGCGCAGGGTCCAATCGCCCCAGGTATCTGGGGAATTCATGAGGGCGAGGCAGGAATTAATCCATATGTGTATGACTGGGTTGACGGTGAACCGAAGCGCAAGTCTATTGAGATTGCGCGAGAATTAATGGTTGACGCAGGCTATCCTGACGGAATTGATCAACGCACCGGTCAGCCACTGGTGTTGTATTTTGATACCACGGGATCGGGTCCCGATGCCAAGGCATCGCTGAACTGGATGCGCAAACAGTATAAGAAGCTTGGCATCGAACTGGTGATTCGTAACACCGATTACAACCGCTTTCAGGACAAGGTGCGTAATGGCGCCGCACAGATCTATCAGTGGGGATGGAATGCGGATTATCCGGATCCGGAGAATTTCCTGTTCCTCCTCTATGGTCCGAATGGCAAGGTAAAGTTTGGCGGCGAGAATGCCAGCAACTATAGCAATTCACATTTTGATAGACTGTTTGCCGAGATGAAGAGTATGGAGAACGGGCCGGAGCGGCAGCGCAAGATTGATCAAATGGTGGAAATACTCCGTCATGATGCGCCCTGGCTGTGGGGCTTTCATCCAAAATCTTTTGCGCTCTATCACGACTGGTATAAGAACGTTAAGCCGAATCTGATGGCGAACAATACCCTGAAATACAACCGGATTGATCCGCAGCAACGCGCTATTTTACGCAAGCAATGGAATCAGCCTGTACTCTGGCCAGTGGGCCTGTTGGTGATTGTCATATTGTTATCACTTATTCCCGCAGTAGTAGGTTATGTGCGCAGAGAGCGGAGTACAGTGGTTTGATCGCTTATATCATTCGGCGAGTACTGTATGCCATTCCCATACTCGTGGGTGTCAATGTCATTACCTTTATATTATTTTTCGTTGTCAATTCACCGGACGACATGGCGCGTCTTTATCTGGGCGATAAGCGCGTTTCTCAGGAACAGGTCGATAGCTGGAAAAGTGAACGCGGCTATGACAAGCCTCTGCTCTATAATGAAACCGCTAAAGGTTTAGACAGGTTTACAGACACGATTTTTTTCACCAAGTCAGTAGGGCTGTTTGTATTTAATTTCGGACCCTCGGACTATGGCCGGGATATTGGCTATGAGATACAGCAGCGTATGTGGCCCAGCCTTGCCATTGCAGTACCTGTGCTGATTCTCGGGCTGATGATCAACATTACCTTCGCCCTGACGATTGCCTTTTTCCGTGGCACCTACCTGGATTTCTGGGCCGTTGTTTTATGTGTGGCGTTGATGTCCATCTCCAGTCTGTTCTTCATAATAGGTGGCCAGTATCTGGTGGGGAAACTCCTGCATCTGGTGCCCATCTCGGGATATTACTACGGTTTTGAAGCGGCAAAGTTTCTTATCCTGCCGGTTATTGTCGGGGTCATTGGCGGAATTGGTTCTGGCACTCGCTGGTATCGCACCTTGTTTCTGGAAGAGATTGGCAAGGATTATGTCCGTACTGCGAGGGCCAAAGGGCTCTCTGAGACAACTCTGCTGTTTCGGCATGTGCTACAAAATGCACTGATACCGATTCTTACCGGTGTTGTCGTGGTGCTGCCCCTGCTATTTCTCGGCAGTCTTATTACGGAGTCATTTTTCGGCATTCCTGGTCTCGGCAGTTACACCATCGAGGCGATAGGCAATCAGGACTTTGCGGTTGTTCGCGCCATGGTGTTCCTGGGGGCGTTTCTCTACGTCATCGGCCTGATTCTGACGGATATCTCTTATACAATCGTCGATCCTCGTGTACGTCTTAACTAAATGATAGTCCCGCTGCTTGATATCAAGCTTGGTCTTTTGCTGACCGATGCCCTGATATTTCTATTGCTGATTTTTACCGTAGCGTTTGCCATATATGTAAGCCGCACACCTCATCTGCGATCGCAGTGGGCGCATGTTTTACACAACCGTGCGGGTATGATTTCCATGGTGGTGCTGTCTTTCTATCTGGTCATGGGTCTGCTGGATTCAATACACTTTTATCCCAAAGTGGAATCCGGGGAAGGCAAGGTAGTCTACTCAGTGCAACTGGACAGTGTGCTTGACAAGATTCTTGCACCGATACGAATAGCTGTGGAAAAGACTTATTCAGCCCCGTTCGCTACTAATTTATATGCGAAGGAAACCGTAACCGTCGACGGTGTCGAGACACGAATCTATCCGCGGCTGAAACATGGTGGCAGTCATCTGGATGATCCTGAAAACGAAAAATCGGCTGATATTCTGTCGCATACCCTACAAGGGGCATTTAAAGGGACTCTGGTCTGGCTGCTCCTAGCGGTGCTGCTGGTTATAATCCTGGCGTATCGTAACAAGGTATCGTTATCTCAAATCATCAGCTCGCTTATGCGCGGCAAGTCAGTAACTCCCTGGCGTTCGGCGCTGTTCACTTTGGCATTAGTAGTGTTGCTGATTGGCGTGTGTGCTGAACTTAGCGTTTATTATCATGTGTTCGGAACGGATAAGGTCGGAGAGGATGTGCTTTACCAGTCCCTGAAAAGCATTCGCACCGGACTGGTGATCGGCACCCTGACGACTCTTGTAATGTTGCCGTTCGCAATCCTCCTCGGAATTATGGCAGGCTATTTTCGTGGCTGGATCGATGACCTTATACAGTACCTGTACACCACACTTAATTCCATACCCAGCGTTTTACTGATCGCGGCGTCGATACTAATGCTGCAGGTCTATATGACCAATAATGCCGATCAGTTCAATAACCTCACACAACGCGCCGATCTGCGGCTATTATTTTTATGCCTGATTCTTGGAGTGACCAGCTGGACCGGGTTGTGCAGGTTGTTACGCGGCGAGACCTTTAAGCTGCGTGAGGCCGACTACATTCAGGCAGCCACTGCATTTGGCGTCGGTCATTTCACAATCATTCTGCGGCATATATTACCCAACGTCATGCATATTGTGTTGATTACGGTGGTGCTGGATTTCAGCGGTCTGGTGCTGGCCGAGGCGGTGCTATCGTATATTGAGATTGGCGTTGATCCTACGACCAATAGCTGGGGCAACATGATTAATAGCGCGAGGCTGGAAATGGCGCGCGAACCGATTGTCTGGTGGTCTCTGGCCGCAGCCTTCCTGTTCATGTTCGTCCTGGTGTTGTTTGCCAATCTGTTTTCTGATGCGGTTAGGGATGCTTTTGACCCTCGTCTCCAGGGAAGCCAATAGATGAAGTACCCCCATCAGCTCGCCTGCGGATTGCGGTTTCCAAAATGACTGAAACGATTCTTAGGGTAAAGGACCTGACGACTCGTATCGGCACGGGAGAGGCTGCGGTGGATGCAGTCAATGACATCAGTTTTGAGGTCAGCAGAGGTGAGACCCTGGCGCTGGTGGGTGAGTCGGGTTGTGGTAAATCGATAACCGCGCTTTCGGTGATGCGGTTGCTGCCAGCGGCCGTGCATATTGTGCAAGGTGATATCGTACTCAAGGGTCAGAGCTTATTGCAGCTACCTGAAGCGCGTATGCGTGAGGTTCGTGGCAGCGCAATTTCAATGATATTTCAGGAGCCTATGACTTCGCTGAATCCGGTTATGACCATCGGACGTCAGATCAGCGAAGCATTGCGCCTGCATCAGAATGCGGCGCGCGATAGTCTTAATAAGCGCGTTGTCGAGTTGCTTGATGCAGTGCGCATTCCCGAACCGCAACGGCGTGTCAGTGAATATCCTCATCAGCTCTCAGGCGGCATGAAGCAGCGAGTCATGATAGCCATCGCAATGGCGGCCACGCCGGAGTTGCTGATCGCAGACGAGCCTACCACGGCTCTTGATGTGACTATCCAGGCCAGCGTGTTAAAACTCCTGCGAGATTTGCAGAGGGATATCGGTATGGCCATGCTGTTTATTACCCATGACCTTGGAGTGGTCGCGGAGATGGCGGATCGAGTGGCGGTGATGCGAGGTGGTGAAATCGTTGAGCAATCTGCTCGTGATGAATTTTTCAGCAAGCCTCGGCATCCGTACAGCCGGGACCTGTTTAATTCAGTGCCGACGCTGGGGAAACGTGGTCATAGACTGGCGGTGGTAGGTGACGATACAGGCCCATTGGATGCAGTCGTAAGTCCGCTTCATTCACGGGAATCAGGCGATCCAGAGTTGCTGCTGCGAGTAAAGAATCTGAAGGTTTATTTTCCTATACAGAAAGGCCTATTCAAACGCACTGTTGGTTACATCAAGGCTGTAGACGGAGTCAGTATCGATTTGCCTACTGGCCGCACACTCGCGCTGGTTGGCGAATCAGGCAGTGGCAAGACCACTGTGGGCAAGGGTATTCTTCAGTTGATTCGCCCTACGCAAGGTAGTGTTGAATTTGCTAACGAGGAATTGACGCATCTAAACTCTGCAGAGCTGCGTAAGCGGCGTAGCGGTATTCAGGTGGTATTCCAGGATCCATTTTCGTCCATGAATCCACGCATGCGGGTTACAGATATTATCGAAGAAGGCATGAAGGCGCAGGGCACAGAGAGGGATGCCGCAAAACGTAAACAAAGAACCATGCTGTTGCTGGAACAGGTAGGCTTACGCCCGGAACATGCGCTGCGTTATCCCCATGAGTTCTCCGGTGGTCAGCGTCAACGAATCTGTATTGCCCGTGCTCTGGCGGTCAATCCGAGGCTAATTATCTGTGACGAACCTACCAGTGCGCTGGATGTGTCCGTACAGGCGCAGATTCTCAATCTACTACAAGATCTTCAGCAGCGTATGGGACTTACATATCTATTTATCACGCACAACATTTCGGTTGTTGCTTATCTCGCCCATGAAGTGGCAGTGATGTATCAAGGTAGAATTGTGGAACATGGTAACGTGGAACGCGTGCTAAATAACCCGGAGCACGAATATACTCGATCTTTGTTAGCAGCGGTACCGCATGTGCCTGAGTTACAAAGTCTTTGATCAACTGCAAAAAAGTCTATATCAGAGCTCATTTCGACAACACGCTTATAATTTGACTACTTGAATAGCCAAGTTATCTTCGGCGATCTGGCTGGGGGTCGGGCCAAGGTTGAATTTCATGGAAGTGCCAGCGACTTCTATGACGTCGTGATCGTTAAGCGCTATGGCCTCGGAACTCAGCGGCTTGCCGTTAATTAGTGACTGCCGGTCGTTTGTACTTTCGACATCAATAATGTAAAACCCGCCATTTGCACGACGGGTAATGGCGGCGACTGCCAGGCCGGATTTACCTAGCGTTGTTAAGCCTTTTGTAATCTTTATAGTCGCACCGGGATTGTCACCGTTAATCACCTTTAGACATGCGGTGGGCTTTTCAGCCGCTTTAGGATTACCAGGTTTCAGAGTATTGGGTTTGAGAGTGCTGATGTTGCCACCACAAAGAGTTGCACTTTGTTCGCTGATCACATCAGTAACAAATTTGATCTGACATTCGCCGATTCTGATTACGTCGCCATCTTCCATGGCATGCTTTTTTATCAATCTGGAGTTGATATATGTGCCATTGGTGCTGTTAAGATCTTCCAGAAAGAAATCACCCAGAATGCAGATAATTCGAGCATGATGCCCGCTAATCGCGGGGTCCTGGATTACGATGTTATTATCTGACCGTCTGCCAATGGATACATCAGACAAATCAAGAGAATACTCTTTTGCCTGATTCGTGAATGAAGTCAGTATTAATCTCGCCATTTTTCTCCCTGACAACGCCAGTAATCCCTGTTGTTTGTATTCGATTCCCGGGAACCCAATATATATTGCCTTGTATGGAATATATAAGACATGAGTGAGCCCCGTGAATAGATTACGTACGTGATGGTAGCATCAATGGTTTCAAGGGGAATAACCCTCTATCATAAAATCCACGCAATCTATCTGGAATGCCGAGGATAATAGCGTGACTCCGAGAGAATTTAGCTGAGTACTCTGCAGGACTTATTGCATTGGTGCGCAATTGAATTCAAGGGTCAGGCAGAATTTTTACTCAAGAGGCTGAATAACCTGCTGCGCCATTTTTTTTTAAAGGGAAAGGTCTTTTTGGTGCGGGCTAGCATCACAGAGACATTGTCTTTGCCACCATTGCTGTTTGCTAAATCAATCAGGTGGTCAGCGGCCTCGTCGAGATTGGCGCCATAATTCTCAAGCACTGCCTGTATTTCGGTATCTGCCAGCATATCACTCAAGCCATCAGAGCATAGCAGGTAGATGTCTCCAGGAAATACGATATCTTCCTTGACGTCAACGGCTACAGATTCCTCGATACCAAGCGCCCTGGTTACCAGGTTTTTGTTAAGCGAAGCGTTGGCCTCATCCAGAGTATAGAAACCGCGATCCACCAGCTCCTGCAGTAATGTGTGATCTGAAGTAACCTGCTGCAACTGGTTTTCACGAAAGCGATACATGCGGGAATCCCCGACATGGGCCATGATTACACGGTTATTATAAAACACACCGGCCACCAGAGTAGTTCCCATGCCCTGATATTTTGCCTCTTCCTTGCTGGTCTTGTAGATCAGTCTGTTAGCCTTGAGAATGGCGTTGCGTACGGAGATGCTCTCCATCGAATAGCCTGTGCGGTCTTCAATTGCTCCGGGTTGTAGTGCAGGTATTTGCTCGCTGAGTTGCTCATGGACAGTCTTAACTGCGATTGAGCTGGCAATCTCTCCGCCCTTATATCCGCCCATTCCATCGGCTAGAACCACGAGCCCAATCTGCGCATCTTCGGTGAAGCAATCCTCGTTATTAGAGCGCACTTTACCGGTATCAGTGCGGCCAGATATCTCCAGGATGCCTTGTAAATTCATGCGGTTATTATTCCCAAGCCATTCATTTCAGTTAATAGTGAGTCTGGCCTTCTTTGTGATCGGATAATACATGATATTGAGTGTTTATTTAGTCCACTGCATCACGTTTATTCATGCGAAATTGGCGGCATGGTTAAGTAGCTGAAAGTGTATGGGTATTAACCAACTGAAAGGATCCATGGCGACCAGGTGCTTCCATATGCGGTCACCATCGGTAGTTTGTGCAAAGCAGGCTATGCTCTATCCACTACTGGCAGATCCCGGCGCCAATTCAGCATGGGCACTACATATTACCTATAAATTGATTGTTTTAAGTGAGTAAAAGCAGACAGACGATAGTTTGCGGTTTATAGCCGGATATATATGGATTTTTAGGCATCTATTTGTCCAGGGCCTGGTCGAGCTTGTTTTGGAGTGGCGATATCTTGTAACGATTGCCGGCAGTGGAAGCGGGGGAGTTGTTGTTGAGCAGATTACCGGAGCCTTTAAGATGCTGGGTTCAAATGAAGTTTTTAGCTGGCGCTAATGACTACAGGTCTTGATTGGTCATTCATAGCAATGGCAGGTACGATCAGATAATTTCCTGCATGAATTAGATTACTACGGAGGTTGTTTTTCTGTTTTAAGAGAGCTACCGAAACATTGTATTTGTTGGCAATTCGTATGAGTGTATCACCAGGGCGTATTTTGTGACTTTTCCAGCGAACGCCTCGCTTATGTGGAACGTTTACCAGAGCTACTTGCAGACGTTCGGCGGCATCTACAGGCAATAGCAGCTGGTGAGGTCCCTCTGGGGCGGTTGTCCCACGCTTATAGCACGAATTGAGCTGCTTCACGGTTTCAAGATCGAGTTGCGCAAGTTGCGAAGCGAGGCTGAGTTCGATCTGTCTATTCAGTTCAATTCTGCTTAGAAAAGGTTCATCTGTGACAGGTGTGAGCGTAATTCCATACTTCTGTGTACTCTGCATTATAGTGGAAATAGCGAGCAATTTTGGAACGTACAGACGTGTTTCCAGTGGCAGCGTCAGACTCCAGTAATCGGTTGGCAGACCTTTTTTGAGATTTGTCTTCTGCGCTTTCTGAACACGACCCGGGCCAGCATTATAGGCCGCCAGAGTCAAAAGCCAGTCGCCCGCAAACTGTTGATTCAGATTTTGCAGGTAATCGAGTGCAGCCAGAGTTGACGCTTGAACATCCATTCGTCCGTCATACCACGAGGTCTCGTGAAGTCCAAATGCCTGGCCGGTTTTAGATGCAAATTGCCAGATACCAGCGGCGCCTTGTGAGGATGTCGAATCCGTATGGAATTCACTTTCGACCATCGGTAACAAGGCCAGGTCATACGGCAGATTCCGTTTGTCCAGTTCCTCCAGAATAAGGTATATGAAGGGAGCGGCGCGATCGGA
>JBGTHR010000171.1:0-3225 GCA_041746095.1 Gammaproteobacteria bacterium
TTGGCGCGTCATCAAGACCAGTGTCAGTATCTGTCACGAAACCAGCGGGGCTGGTTTGCGCCTTTTCAGAGTTAGTTAATTTGTCTGCCGGAGGGCTTGCAGTCTGAGCAGCGGCCTTCACAGGAGCTCCAAGTGTATGCCTTATTCCATGACCGGGACGTCGATACGGAGTCGCAGTGGGACTTTCTATCGAATTCGTAGCGTCACCCTTTGATGGGGAGCTACCTTGATCAAAGGCAGTTGGCTTGCCAGAAGGTTTGGCAGGGATTCTACGTCCCTCCCCGGGTCTCCCGCCTGCGGCCCCGCCTGCGGCGATTTGAATAATCTTAGCGGCAGAATGCTCATGCTCCATTTGCGACGATGGATATGCGAATACATCTAAGCCTGTAACCACAATCCACGGGATTATTAGATAAATAATTCGTTTCAGTTTTATAGAGTTACACATTTTAATTTCCTGTAATAGTTCATCTTCGACATTGGAATCGTTCAATGAACGCGCACTTGAGCACGCAAATCACTACTTGGCGATCAATACGCACCATAACAGTGCGCTCAATCAGTCTTTTTTCTGTCTTAGTGCATGAATTCGGGTCACGTATCCAAATATGAAGTGAATATACATTTAATATCAAATACTTAACTGCATGGCACGTTCCCTGCAATCACATTTTCCGAGAATCAATTTGAAGCTGGTATGGCTACACCATGCCGAGTACCGGATCGGGAGACCTATAGATGAAGCTTATATCAGCAATTATCAAGCCTTTCAAACTCGATGACGTACGAGAGTCGTTATCCGAGATTGGAGTTAAAGGCGTTACGGCGACGGAGGTTAAGGGATTTGGACGCCAGAAAGGACATACAGAGCTCTACCGCGGTGCAGAATATGTCGTCGATTTTCTACCCAAGATAAAACTTGAGGTTGCAGTGGATGACGATATGGCCGAGCAAACCATCGAGTGCATCACAAAATCCGCCAACACCGGCAAGATCGGGGACGGCAAGATTTTCGTGTTCCCACTTGAACAGGTTGTGCGGATTCGTACCGGCGAGACCGGACCGGATGCACTCTAACAATTTCTGACAGGGGACTTTACAGTGGAAGCGACATTACTTGAACTGGGCTATGCCCTGGATACATTTTATTTCCTGGTTACAGGAGCCCTGGTGATGTGGATGGCAGCCGGATTCGCCATGCTTGAATCGGGGTTAGTGCGATCAAAAAGCACCGTTGAGATTCTTACCAAAAATATTGCGCTGTATGCGATAGCCTCGATAATGTACATGCTGGTTGGTTACAACCTCATGTATCCAGGTGACGGCGTTACTTCATGGTGGCCGGGAATCAGTTTCCTGCTGGGGGCGGATAATACTGTTGAGGCCGTGACTGCTGGCGGCGAAGACGCACCTTATTATTCCACCCTTGCAGATTTCTTCTTTCAGGTCGTATTCGTTGCCACTGCCATGTCTATCGTTTCTGGCGCCATTGCCGAACGTATGAAGCTTTGGTCTTTTCTGTTATTCGCAGTTGTAATGACCAGTGTGATTTATCCCATACAGGGCTACTGGAAATGGGGCGGTGGATTTCTGGATGCTGCTGGCTTTCTGGATTTTGCCGGTTCAGGTGTAGTGCATTTAACCGGCGCCAGTGCGGCGCTGGCGGGTGTCCTGTTGCTGGGCGCACGCAAAGGCAAGTTCACTGCAGACGGAAAAATACATGCCATACCAGGGGCCAACCTACCCCTGGCGGCACTAGGGACATTAATCCTGTGGCTGGGATGGTTTGGATTTAATGGCGGGTCGGAACTAAAGGTTTCCAATGTGGGTGAAGCTAATGCAGTAGCGCTTGTGTTTGTAAACACAAATATGGCCGCTGCAGGTGGCGTGATAGCCGCACTGATAACTTCACGACTCATGTTCGGCAAAGCGGATCTTACAATGGCATTGAACGGGGCAATTGCCGGACTGGTTGCAATCACGGCGGAACCGCTGGCGCCTACACCATTGTGGGCGACGATAGTCGGCGCCATTGGTGGTGTGCTGGTTATATTCTCCATCATATCGCTGGAAAAACTAAAGCTGGATGATCCGGTAGGTGCAATCTCCGCCCACGGCGCAGTTGGAATCTGGGGACTGCTGGCTGTACCTCTGTCCAATACAGATGCAACATTTACTGCACAGATACTGGGTATCGTGGCAATCTTTGCATGGGTGTTCATTGCCAGCCTGATTGTCTGGATGATGATCAAATTAATCTTCGGCTTACGCATAAGCGCCGAAGATGAAGATGAGGGCGCGGATATTGCCGAGTGCGGACTGGAGGCCTATCCGGAGTTCACCAAATCCTGAGACTTAACCCCTCAAAAGAAAATAAAGGGCGCTTCGGCGCCCTTTTTCGTGCTTTGGGTATAGTATTTATCCGGTAACTATTGGCCATGCTTGAGAATGGGGCATTCCAGCCGCATATAATCCTCTGTGATTACGTTAATGACCTCAATTCAGACCTTATTGTTAACAATAGCCATGATTTACCCACCTTCACAGGCCGCCGGTGAAATCTATAAGTGGGTCGATGAGTATGGCCGAGTGCAATACAGCGATAAGCCCAACTCTAAAAACTCTGAAGAGATATCAATCACAACGACACAATCATCTCCCACACTACCCTCCGATGAAGAGCGGCGACAAGCACGTGACAGGCTGCTGGAGGTATTCCGTGAAGACCGCGAGCAGGCCAGAATCAATGCCGCTGAGGAAAAGTCCAGCAAAACCACACACCTGAGCAACTGCCGACTTGCGCGTAGTCAACTGGAACAGCTTCAACAGGCGCAATACCTTTACGATGAAAATGCGGCTGGAGAACGGGTCATTTATTCAGAGTCAGAACGCAACGCAGCGGTTGATCGCGCAAATGCAAATGTCGAAAAGTGGTGTAACTATCACAAGCCCTGAATCCGGTTAGATCGATGCGATCCTGAGCGGCGGATCCGGCTTTGGCTCATATTCCGAAGCAGATATTGACACTGCTAAAAATCCAGATTTACTGCAAGTTCAGTTCCTTATACATGAATTCCGGCATTGCTGTGCAGGATTTATGAATGGCCGTGTTGTAGTAGTGAGTCGAGATTAATGCGGTTTCGGCATCGCGGCGCCGTGCAAAGGTTATTTCGGATGCGGCGCTGGCCATACTTGCTGTCCACCAGCCGGATGGGTAGCAGCTCT
>JBGTHR010000172.1:0-9798 GCA_041746095.1 Gammaproteobacteria bacterium
TTAAATTGATCGGATGATTTACGCCTGATGAATAGTGTAAGGGAAACAGTGAGCGAAGATAATACTGCTATCGAATCCGAGGTATCAGGACTTGAAAATCTCAAGGTGATGATAATCGATGATAGCAAAACCATTCGTAAATCCGCCGAGACCCTGCTCAAAAAGCAGGGATGCGAGGTGTTGACGGCGATAGACGGTTTCGATGCACTCGGTAAGATCGCCCGTTATAAACCGGATCTGATCTTCGTGGATATCCTTATGCCCAGGCTGGATGGCTATCAGACCTGCGCCCTTATCAAGAACAATTCAAGCTTTAAGCATACACCAGTCATTATGCTATCGAGCAAGGATAGCATCTTCGATAAGGCGCGTGGCCGAATCGTCGGTTCCCAGCAATATCTGACTAAACCGTTTACAAAAGAAGACCTTCTTGACGCCATCAGGGAGCATGTTAACAAATGATCCCCAGGACTATTTTCTGACCTGGTCAGAAATATTCACCGGGCCGGTAAGCCAGGCTTGCCAATAAGTCGAGAGAGACTGAAAGACGATGGCGCATATATTGATTATTGATGATTCCGCAACTCAACGCCATGAACTCAAATGCATGCTTGAGGAGAACGGTTACCAGACATCCACCGCAGAAAACGGAGAGCAGGGTATTGAGGTTGCAAAAACACTGTTACCGGACCTGATTTTCATGGATGTGGTCATGCCGGGTGTCAATGGTTTTCAGGCAACGCGTAAATTATCGCAAATTCCTGAAACCTGCAAAATACCGGTAGTCATTATCACAACCAAGAGTGAGCAGACTGACAAAGTCTGGGCTAATCGCCAGGGAGCCAAGGGTTATCTGGTGAAACCGCTGGATAAGGCAATCCTTTTAGAAAGCGTTAAACAAGTACTTACTATCGCTTAGCCCTGATACCACAGATTAAGACCAATGCCACTTGAAAACAACCAATCTCCGTTCGATCTGTTGCTGGACATAGACAGTCGCGCCAAGCAGCTGACACGCAACTATCCGATAGAAAACGAAACCCGTGTGGCATGCAGCGGTATTGCATTCGAGATTGGCGGGTACGAACTACTAGTACCCATAGGTGAAGTGCTTGAAATCGTAACCCTCACCAGCCTGACGCGAGTGCCAGGCGTCAAACCCTGGGTCAGGGGCGTGGCCAATGTAAGAGGAACATTGATACCCGTTATGGATATGCGAATGTTCCTGTACGGGCAGGATGTCCAGCATGGCATTTCAAGCAGCCAGAACATACGGGTTATTATGGTCGACTATTCAGGTCATCCGGTAGGCTTGTCAGTCGCGGCAGTGCTGGGTATCAGGCATTACTGGAAAGATGAACAAGTCGATGAGATATCTGAGCAAAATCAGGGAATCGCTCACTACGTATATTCTTCCTATCGGCGTGGCGAGGAACTTATGGGAATTTTCGATATATCCAGGTTGCTGGAAAATGTATCGTTTGCGGATGTTGCCGCTTGAAAGTCAAAGTTCCTGCACTTGTATGGGAAGCCGATGATTATGAACAATGGGAAGACCTGGGAAGGCGCGAGGAGTGATAAATTATGAGTGCTATATCAATTCAATCTGGAGTAAACGTTATGAAAGCGCCTTCCGCGGCGAATAATCTGGGCCAAAGTGGCTCAATGAAGTCACTGCTGATGGGTCTGGCAGTGAGTGTAATACTAATGATTGCCGTTCTGGCCTACTCCAGTCTACAGGCAGGCGTCGGCATTTTCTTTTTGGCGGCAGCGCCGATAGGCATTGCAGCCCTGATTGCGCTGGTTTTTTTCGGCTTTAGATACAGCCGGAATCTCGAAAATCAGATGGATGCCACAGAAGAGAAAAGTCGCCGCAATCAACATGCAATCCTCCGACTGTTGGATGAAATGACGAATCTTGCCGAGGGTGATCTGACGGTGCATGCCACGGTCACGGAAGATATCACCGGCGCCATAGCCGACTCCGTCAATTACTCGATCGATGCACTAAGAAATCTTGTCGCCACGATCAACCAGACGGCTGGGCAGGTCGCGACATCTGCTGAAAATGCCCAGACGATAACTACTCAGTTATCCCTGTCCAGTAATACTCAGGCGCGTGAGATATCTTCGGTTTCGGAGGCCATCAATCATATGGCTGATTCTATTCAGCAGGTATCGGGAAATGCCGCCAGATCCACCGAAGTGGCGCATAAATCCGTACATATTGCGCATAAAGGCGCCCAGATTGTACATCGCGCCATTGATGGAATGGACACGATTCGCGAACAGATTCAGGAGACATCCAAACGCATTAAACGCCTGGGTGAAAGCTCCCAGGAAATCGGCGATATTGTCGGACTGATTAACGAGATTGCCGATCAGACCAATATACTTGCGCTGAATGCCGCGATTCAGGCCTCCACTGCCGGTGAGGCCGGTCGCGGTTTTGCGGTGGTTGCCGATGAGGTGCAACGTTTGGCAGAGCGTGCCGGCAACGCCACAAAACAGATTGAGACGCTGGTGAAGGCGATTCAGAACGATACGAACGAAGCCGTTATATCCATGGAACAGAGTACGGCCAATGTAGTGGGTGGGGCCAAGCTGGCTGAGGATGCGGGTGAGGCATTGTCAGAGATTGAAAATGTCTCAAATGAGTTATCAGAATTGATTCAGTCCATCTCCAACGCGGCGCAAAAGCAATCCGATGCCTCAAATAACATCTCCAAAACGATGAGAGTCATTCAGGAGATCACCACCCAGACCTCAAAGAGTACGAGCGAGACGGCTTCCTCGGTTGGCAATTTGACAAAATTATCCAATGAACTCAGGCATTCGGTGGCGGGCTTCAAATTGCCGTCTTCGGAAGCGACGAATGCCCCTGAGAGGATGCGGGTGCAGGCCTGACAGTTAATAAACCTGACAATACTAACGAAAGGGATTCGACAGTATGGGTACAGTGCACAAAGTGAAAAATGACGGCTTAGGTTGGGTCAAAAATGAACTGGACGCAATTCTGAGAGAGGCCCGTCTTGGAGTGGAAGCCTTTATTGAGGATGATTCCGATAAGAGTGTACTGATTGATGCAGCGCAATCCCTCATTCAGGCCGATGGCGTTCTGCGGATGGTGGAGCTGCACGGAGCTGCGCTGCTGGCGGAAGAAATCGCCGCCGTTCTGCAGGCCGTGATTGACGCGACGGTTGCAAGACGAGAAGAAGCCCTGGAAGTTCTGTCCCGGGCCATACTGATGCTCCCGGATTATCTTGAGCACATACAGGCAGGAAACCGCGATATTCCCGCCGTCCTGATGCCGATTCTGAATGATCTGCGCACCACGCGCGGCGACAGCCTGTTATCTGGTGAGGCGTTGTTCTACCTCGATCTCGATTCAGTCATCGCACCACGCGGTGATAGAGAACCTGATAACGCTGGATTGAATTTACAGCAACTCGCTGGAAAGCTCCGCAATTCTTATCAACTGGGTCTGCTGGACGTTATTCGTAGTGTTGACGGGCAGGCCGGGTTCGCAAAAATTGGTGAGGTCCTGGCAGAGCTTCGCACCGTATCTGAAACAGAAAGGGCGAGACGTCTCTGGTGGATTAGTGAAGCGTTGTCTGAGGCGCTTGCTCATCAGGCGCTAGAGTTCAGTGTGACGGTCAAAGCATTATTCAGTCAGATAGATCGCGAGCTCAAACGTTTGATCCTGGAGGGTGAACAGGTGTTCGCTGATTCCATACCCGCTTCGCTGGTCAAAAACCTGCTGTACTACCTGGCGATCTCAGGCTACGCCGGTAAGTTGGTAGAACAGGTAAAGGCAGCCTATTGTCTGGATGAAATCGCGCCCAGGGAAGCACAATTGACAGAAGTCAGGCAACAACTGGCCGGGCCGAATCTTGATGTTCTGAAGACCGTTTCCCAGGCCATGCTTGAAGATCTGGCTGAAGTTAAAGATCAACTCGAGATTTATACGCATATTGATAGCAGAAACTTGAGTCAGCTGGAGGGGCTGGACGACAAGCTTGAGGGCATTGCTGCCGCACTTGGCATGCTGGGTCTGGGTAGTTCTCGTGATAGTGTCCTTGAACAGGCGGCGATACTTGAGAATCTCCGAAGTGGTGAGGTGGTGGCCGATTCGGCGATATTCGATATTGCTCAGGTGATGCTGAATGTTGAGGCTGCAATCGAGGGCATCACACAAAGCCGGTCGGCTGCGCTAGCGGATCTTTCATCCGTTCAGGAATCTGCCCGGGATACCGGTACCGCTTTGTCAGATATGCAGTTTAACAAGATCTCCAATGCCGTAGTTGTTGAGGCGCAACGCGACATGGCGGCAATCAAGGAGACATTTGCCGAATATGTATCGAATCCGTCAAATGCGGCTCTGCTTGAGAATATGCCCGAATCATTGGAGCGGATTAAAGGCGCCATGTCGATTATTCGAGTGGAAAGTCTCAAGCCTGTGCTGGATTCGCTGGAGAACTATATAGGCCACAGATTGATCGCACACGAAGGTCCAGCGCGCACCGACGAATTTGAGGCTCTGGCGGATGCCGTAACCAGCGTCGAATACTTCCTCGAGTCTTTACACACTCCGTCCGGCGATCGCGAATGGATGTTGAAACTTGGCCGAGAGAGTGTGGCCAAGCTGGGCTTCCCAATAGCAGAAGGGCTTGATACACATACTAGGTATAACACTGAGTTTGATGAATTCGCGGCATTTGAGCATGAGCTGTTAGCCGGTGGTATTGATACCGATTTCCCCATGAATGACAACCTCCTTGAGGACTCCGGACACATTGCCGTCGCCGAGTTCATGGCGGATGTTCAGGAGGAGTCACGGTACGTGACAGCGGGTGACTGTCTACTTAAAGCAGATGGTCTGACTTTGGACTATGCAGAAATAAAAATCTTGTCGGATTACGCAATCATTGATCCTGAGCTGGACGAGGATATTCTGGAGGTCTTTCTCGAAGAGGCCGAAGAACAGTTCGACGTCATCAGGGATCGTTTAGCAGTATGGCGCCGCAATCCCGCGGATGTCGAATCTCTGACTACACTGCGGCGCAGTTTTCATACACTGAAGGGCAGTGGAAGACTGGTTGGCGCCGAATTAATGGGTGAATTTGCCTGGACATTTGAGGCAATACTCAATCGTGTCATCGATAACCGGATCGAAACGAACACAGCCATATTTGAGGTGCTGGATTCAGCGACCCACGCACTGCCCCAGATGCTTGAGCAAATCAAGTACGGAGATACCCCCGCAGTCGATATTATTACCCTGATGGATCTGGTGCAGAGTCTCTCCAGCGGCAATAGGGATGTCAGCCCAATCAGCCTGGCGCAACCGCACGAAGACGAAGTGGTGGAACTTGAGGCAACAGAGCATGCCGCGTTTAAGAATCCTGACGATGAAGTTGAAGATCAGCCTCAAACGGTCGAGACCAGTAATCCTCTGCCAATTGATATCAACTCTGAACTCACACAGATATTTCTCATTGAGGCGGAGGAACATACCGGTATTCTTGAGGGTGTCCTGCTTCAGGATGAGCCGTTAATTCCTGATAAGCAGTTCGTGCGCTCACTGCATACGTTGAAAGGGGCATCACTCACAGCGGGCGTGAATTCTATCTCTGAGTTGTGTGGGCCGCTGGAGAGCTATGCCCAAATGTGCCTTGATTCCAGTGTGGAAATGTCCACCAACGCGAAAGCCATCTATCAGCAGACGACAGGTGTACTGCGTGAGGTGCTCGGCTCGCTGGGAGCTGGAGAGAAACCCGATATCGATACCCGTACCCTCAGGCAGGAGATTGACACCCTGATGACTGATGTCGGTGATTCGCTGAATCATGCGGAGAGTATGGATGTCATAGCGCTTGAGGAGGCGGATAATGAATCCGCCGATATTTTATCCTCCGACATTTCGCTAGAGCATGAGATCAAGCTCGGTTCTGATCAAATCGGTCAGGGTTCGGTCATAGATGACTTATATCAGAATTTGCCAGATATTACTGAAGATCAGGACCCAGATCTGGCTAAGGTATTTATGGAGGAGGCCGAAGATATCCTTCTGGCCTGTGACAACGCATTGGTTGAATGGCGTGATGGCAAGGATAAGGCCGAGGCGGTTTCCGAACTGAAACGCCAGTTGCATACGCTCAAGGGTGGTGCACGCATGTCAGGCTTTACCAGCATCGGTCATCTGAGTCACGCCATGGAGACCGTCATACTCCGCTTTGCCGATAATGAAGAGCAGGCGGCTAACGCCGATCTGTTGAAATCTTTACAACAGTCGATTGATCGCCTGCATATAATGTTGGAGCAGGTCAGGCAATCGGAGCCCGTAAGTCCGGCTAATGACCTGATCGCTTACTTTGAAGATTTCCGTGACACCACGGTCAGAGCTGAACAAATCAGTTTCGAGCCAGCCATTTCTGATCCGGAATGTATCAGGGAAACCAGCGAGAACGAGACAGCCTCACCAACGATTACTCAGACGCATGCTCCTAATGAGGAATTCCCAATAACGAGCACTAAGGGGCGTGTTGAGCAGGTGCCCGAGCTTGATCAGGAAAGAATTCAGGCGGCTTTCGATCTGGCTCGACATGCTGCGCGGCAGAAACCGTCAAGTACGCAGGCGCCCGTGTCGAAACCTGTCTCAGCGCAGGAGATGATTCGAGTCTCTGCAGACCTGCTTGATAGCCTGGTGAACAACGCAGGCGAAGTAAATATTTATCAATCCCGGTTTGTCCAGCAGACGCATTCCTATGGGTATAACCTGGTTGAGCTGGAACAGACAGTCACGCGGTTGCGGGAACAGCTGCGCAAAATGGAAATTGAGACAGAGAAGCAGATTCTCTTTCGACATGAGCGCGATACCGATTCCAGGCCTGGAAATTTTGATCCGCTGGAGCTGGATCGATATTCCAACATACAACAACTGTCCAGGTCGTTGGGCGAGAGTGTTAATGATCTGGTTAGCATCAAGAACATATTACTGGATTTGGTGCGGGATACTGAGACTCTGCTATCGCAACAATCACGTGTCAGCACGGATCTGCAGGAAGGGTTGATGAGGACCCGCATGGTCCAGTTCAGCGGTGTGATCCCCCGCCTGCGAAGAATCGTGCGTCAGACCGCGGATGAATTGGGTAAGTACGTGGAACTGCAGGTGCTCGGTGAGCACAATGAAATCGATCGCTCAGTCCTGAATCGAATGGTCGCGCCACTGGAGCATTTGCTCAGAAATGCGATTTCACACGGTATTGAGACTCCCGAGAGACGAGATAAGGCCGGCAAGCCCAAAAACGGCAAAATCAGGATCAGCATTAGTCGTGAAGGTGCTGAAGTCGTTATGCAAGTCTCGGATGACGGTGCAGGCATTGATCGTGAAGCCGTACTTGAAAAGGCCTGTCAGCAGAAACTGGTGAACAGGCGGCAAAAACTCACGGATCAGGATATCTTGAGCTTGATTCTAGAATCCGGTTTCAGCACCGCGTCTCAGGTGACACAAATTGCCGGCCGTGGTGTCGGCATGGATGTGGTTGACAGTGAAATCAAACAACTTGGTGGCGCGCTAAATATTGAGTCCGAATTCGGCGAGGGCGCCCGGTTTACGATCAGGCTACCCTTTACTCTGTCGGTTACTCAGGCCCTGCTGCTGCAATCAGGCGATGAGGTTTACTGCGTCCCGCTGACGAGCATTGAGGGCGTCATCAGGCTTGGTGTCGAAGAGTTGAGTGAGAAATACCAACAGACCAACCCTGTCTACACTTACGCCAACCAGACCTATCAGCTTATGCATCTTGGTGATCTGCTGGGCCACTCAAAACCCCTATTGGAAAGCCCCGGAGCTATGTTTCCCGTATTGTTGGTGCGTTCCGGGGAGAATCGTATTGCGCTTCAGGTCGAAGCGGTGCAGGGTAATCGTGAAATCGTACTTAAACCTATCGGCAAGCAACTTAGCAAGGTAAGAGGTATATCGGGGGCAACAATACTGGGTGATGGGCGAGTGATTCTGATGCTGGATGTCACTGGCCTGGTCAGACTGGGAGCTGGCATCCATATCTTTGGTAGAGCTCAGACGGAAGATCTGGCAAGACCGGAACTCAAATCTTCTACCATACTCGTTGTTGATGACTCGATAACGATACGCAAAATCACCACACGGTTTTTAGAACGCAATAACTATACCGTGATGACTGCCAAGGACGGAGTCGATGCAGCAGGAATATTGCAGGAGCAGATTCCCGATTTAATTCTTCTGGATATAGAGATGCCACGCATGGACGGATTTGAACTGGCCATGCATATCCGTAACAGCGAACGTCTGAAACACATTCCGATCATAATGATCACCTCGCGTACCGGTGATAAGCACCGAAACCGGGCATTTGAAATTGGCGTCAATGATTATCTTGGAAAACCATACAAAGAGCCTGAGCTGCTGGAGCATATTCAGCAAATCCTTACACCAGAGTCAGTGGCTGCGGAGGTGAGTAATGGCTGAGAGCAATGCAGTAGTCAACTGTCTGCTGATACAGGTGAGTGGAAATAGCCTGATATTACCGCAGTCGTCAATAGCCGAGGTTGTACGGATTCCGGATGTGCTTGCAAAGTCCTCGTCTGTAGACTGGTTCAAGGGCATATTTGAGTGGCGAAGACAGCAAGTGCCGCTGATCTCATTCGATAGACTGTGTGGCTGGGACTCTGTAGAACCTAAAGGCAACGTTCGCTGGGCGGCAATTCTGTATGCGTTAACTCAGGCCCATGGACTGGTGTTTTATGCGCTTGAGATACATACGACCCCACGTTCCCTGGGGATCACGGCAGACAGCATCTGTGAAGATACCTCGGTAAATTCGCAGGCCGATCATGATGTGGTTGCCGCGCATGTACTGGTAAACGATCAGGTGGCTATCATCCCTAATATTCCGCGGATTGAATCCCTGTTGCATGAGCAGCTGTCCTAACAGTCCAGGAAGAGGCATGGCAGCTTAACTGCCTAGATCACCCCATAACATCTGGGCAATTGCAATCACTGCGAGTCCGGCTGTCTCAGTGCGCAATATTCTGGCGCCCAACCGCACTGGAGTGAAGTTCTTCTGGCTAGCCATATCAATTTCCTCAATAGTCAGGCCTCCCTCGGGACCGATCAGGATGTAAAAATCATGTTCCGGATTGGGCCGCAATTGACTGAGCGTTGTTGGACTACCCGGCGCAAGCACGATGCCGCATGCGCCTACTGTCAAGGCTGCGATGTCCTGGATTGAAACCGGGGATTCGAGATTCGGCAGATAATTTCTGCCACATTGTTCACACGCGCTGATCAGGATGCCGCGCCAGTGCTGAATTTTCCTGGCAATGCGTTCAGTTGACATTCGTCCATTACTGCGCTCTGTAAAGACCGGCAATAGGCTGTGGACACCCAGTTCAACTGCCTTCTGCAGCGTTTGATCCATGTGATCGGTCCTGGAGATCCCCTGCATCAACCGGATTTTAAGACTGGACTCACGCTCTGTCTCCCGATAAGTATGTAAGCGTGCGTACGCTGTCTTGCGGCTTACGTTTTCGAGATTGGCTTCATACTCCCCGCCACTGCCATTAAAGAGTATCAGCGGATTTTCGGAACCGAGACGAAGTACATTGACGACATGATGATGCGCACGTGCATCTAAAGACACAATGTCGCCGGATTTCAGCTTTGTATCCAAAAAGACACGCGGTATTCGCATGTTATCGAAGAGAAACTACCAGAGCAGTTAGCCAGGAGACTGTCTGTTGCAGATATAAATGACT
>JBGTHR010000173.1:0-2981 GCA_041746095.1 Gammaproteobacteria bacterium
GGTGCGGGTATCGCCACACTATTCACATTCTTACCTTCGTTTATTTTTATCCTGCTTGGCGGGCCTTTGGTTGAAGCGACTCGGCATGATGTGAAATTCACCGCGCCGTTGTCAGGCATCACGGCAGCAGTGGTTGGCGTCATTCTCAATCTTGCCGTCTTTTTTGCTTATCACGTGCTCTGGCCGCAAGGTTTTGACGGTACATTTGAATGGTTTTCAGCGTTGATAGGATTAGCTGCGTTTATTGCATTGTTTAAATACAAGGTTGGAGTAGTGTGGGTTATCGGCGCATCTGCGTTTACGGGTCTGGGTTATTTCCTGCTGATATAAATAGGCTTGACAATGTCCTTAAGCCGCCCGCTATTAAGCGGGATGGAATAAGCATTTATGCATGCAGACGTGTTCTAAAACACTCCAAGCAGAAATTGCGTCTCTAATTTAGATGTTCGTTAAAGTATTCCTGGTGCTTGTCATCGGCCTCGTGGCCAAACAGAATTTGGCAGGCCTGCATCAGACCAGAAGCATTTTGAATGTCCTCATGCCGAATCACCTGCGCAATTTTTGAGCGTCGGCGCAGGAAGTCCTCCAGGCGTGTAATCATTTCCCTGTCTGCCGCAAGATAAATTTCGCAACGCGTGTATTCCGTGCCTTCAATCAGGATTTCAGCCTGGGTTGGATCCCGGCGGATGTTATCCAATAATGAGAGCGCATCCGCGCCATACCTGCGCCAATATCGCGTGGTTAGGCTTTCATGCGCCAGCAGTGAAGTATAGCTGTCTAAATTCATTAATCGCGACTGGTGCAGATATTCATCTTTTACATCCGGCGAGGGTTCGCCGTACCACTGATAGCCAGGATGTGGGATGTGAAATCCCATTGCACGGATATGTTCACAGACTTCATTGCCGACATTGATGCAGTCGGTCAGTTTGCCGCCAAAGATACTCAGATGTTTGTCGGCCAGATTGATATCGATTGCATGCTTGCGCGAGAGCTGCAGAAAATCCTGGCCGTCTAAGCTCACCGAATTAACCGCCAGTGGGCGCACACCACAGCGTGTCGCGATGACATCGGATTCGGTGAGCGGCTGCTGCAGATTGAGTTTTTTATTGATGTTCTGCAGCAGATATGTGCAATCATCCTGTGTGACCGCAACCTCGGGCGATTGCACGGGTGTATCGGTGGCGCCGATACAGGTGCGCCGCCCCATGGGTATGACGAAAAACAGGCGACCGTCCTCGGCAAAAAAGGCCAATACTCGAGGGGCAGGACTGATTTGATCGACAATGATATGAATGCCTTTGGAAAACACATGATGATGCGTGGTGTGCTGCATGGTCAGTTCATTGTGCGCATCCACATAGGGCCCGGCCGCATTGACGAGCGCACGGGCGCGAATCTCAAACTCGCCATTATTCATTACATCTTTGGCCTTGATAGCCCAGATTCCCTTATTGAGATTACCGCCGAGTGATTCCACATAATTGGCTGCGATGCAGCCATGCGACATTGCCGAACGTATAAAATTAAATACAAACCGTGAATCGTTATCGTGAAGATACGCATCGGAATACTCAAAACACCCGGCGGTTTCTTGAGTATTGATGATGTTCTCTTTTCGCGCAAGTCTTCGTCGCGTCATCAATCTGGGCACTCGTGTTGCACAGTTGCCGATTAGCCAGTACAACCAGCTACCAAGCCATAACAATAGTGGATGATGGCGAAATCCCCGCTGAATCGTAGTTAGAAAACGAATTTCCCTGACCGACGAAGGATAGCTTTTCAACAATAGATTGCGGCTCATACAGAGTTTTCTAACCAATCTGAAATCATAGTTCTCCATGTACTTGATTCCACCCCAGGCGAGGTTTGATGAATTGCTGCTGGTGAAGCCTGCGAAATCTCCTTTGTCAATTAATGCCACCCTGATTCCTTTCCCTGACAGGGCCGCCGCAGCCACTGCGCCGTTGATACCACCGCCTATAACCAGCACGTCAAATGTGAGTTCAGAAAGCCTTTTCAGGTTATTGGCTCTTAGCTGCATAGAATTGATTTTTTTGAATGTGTGATCTAGTGAAGATGCGTGTTGGATTACATCCGTATTTGCACAGAGTTCCTGGCTGATATCTCATTAATCTGGTGCAAGCTGAATGCGATATAAAATCCGTCTGTGCCAAGTCTGGAGTTTACAGATTGTAATATTTGGTTGCATAAGTATAGTGTTTATGGCTTATGGATTACTCATTGATTCATTATTTGACAATATGATACGGACATGAAATGGGAAATTATTGAGGACAGGCAGTGTTATGCAGGCTTCTTTCGTCTCAGGAATTTAAGGCTGCGCCATGAACTATTTTCCGGTAGAACCAGCAATGTCCTGGTTAGAGAACTGGTTGAACGCGCCAATGCCGTGGCAGTGCTTCCCTATGATCCGCTACGTGATGAAGTAGTATTGATTGAACAATTTCGTACTGGCGCAATTAATTCACCTCAAGGTCCGTGGATTATAGAAATTGTCGCCGGTCTTATCGAGCCGGGCGAAGCGCTGCTGGATGTTGCACTGCGCGAGGTCATGGAGGAGTGTGGTTGTGCTATTACAGACCTACAGAAACTGTATGAATATTTTGCATCACCGGGTGGATTTGCCGAACAGGTTTCGATGTTTGTCGGTCGCGTCAATGCCGCTAACATCAAAGGGACATTTGGGGTCGAAGAGGAGGGGGAGGACATTCATGTAATTACCATGAAAGCAGAGCAGGCGTTCCAAAAACTTGAGTCGGGGGAGTTTTGTTCATCACTACCCATTATTGCATTACAGTGGCTGAAGATGAACCGAGAGATTTTACGTGAGCAATGGGTGTAATCATGGAAGCCTTATGGCTTGTATATAAAATATCGCGATCGTATTTTTATAGGCATGCAATTTGCTTTCATCTTAAGTCTGTAAATTTCATGCTTTATATACGGCTAAAATATTC
>JBGTHR010000174.1:0-20848 GCA_041746095.1 Gammaproteobacteria bacterium
CACTAACGATTGCCCGAATAATTTAAAGCTGCCATCTTACGATTGAGCAGGCGTTTTGTAGAAACACTATAGACTAGTTAGCAGATATGAATAGTAGGCACTTTTCTGTCGGATAGTATCTTCAAAGGTACCGGTTTTATCTAATCAGCGTACTCCAATAACGATTTATAGTAGTAGCGGGCATTTGCACGCAGAGCATCGTCCCGACTGGACTTTTAGTCATCCTCTCCTGCTGAGTTCGAAGCTTCGCGGGTTGCACATGCACAGATCTGGTGCAGATTTGCCTTACCCCAGGCGTTGAGACATTCCAGTATGGGTGCAAGACTCGTACCAAATTGAGTTAAGCTGTATTCGGTTTTCGGCGGCATCTGCTTATACACCTCGCGATGCACAACGCCATGCTCCTCCAACTGCCGTAACTGCTGCGTCAACATTTTCTGCGTGGCCGCCGGCACCAACTTACGCAGTTCTCCGAACCTCTTTTTGCCTTTAAACAGATGCCACAAAATGATCAACTTCCATTTGCCACCGATGATTGTCAGAGCGGCTTCGACAGCGCACTGAAAAGATTTTGATGAGGGAGATGTTTTGTTCATACGCCTGAACTGGTCTTGTAAGTATTTGAGCAAGTACTTTGTAACATAAAAGTGCCTACTAGCTATAACTGCAAACTACTGTACATTAGCTATTTTAAAGCTGCCACGGATTCACAAGTTGCTCCTGTCATAAAACTGTCATCAGACATAACCGTAATTCTTTGCTATAACTAGTAATCGAGTTTCCAGACTTTAGTGAGGGTTTAAAATGATTTCACTGCTGGTAAATGGTGATAAACATTCTGTCGAAGTTGCTCCCGATACACCTTTACTGTGGGTGCTGCGTGATACCCTGGGTTTGACTGGCACTAAATTTGGCTGCGGGATTGCCCAGTGCGGAGCCTGTACCGTTCATGTCAATGGTCAGACACGGCGATCCTGCGCGACACCTGTCTCAGCGGTAGCTGACCAGAACATCATTACCATCGAAGGCGTGTCGGGAAAGATCGCTGAGGCGGTACAGAATGCCTGGGTAGCGATCGACACTCCGCAGTGCGGCTACTGTCAATCAGGACAGGTGATGAGTGCGGTCGCGTTGCTCTCGGAAATTCCAAGTCCGAATGACGAGGACATCGACAACGCCATGAGCGGGAACATCTGCCGTTGCGCGACCTATGTACGCATCCGCCGCGCAATCCATGATGCCGCTAAAAACCTGGAGGGTTGATCGATGACGATTACTGAAATTAATCCATCACGACGTACATTTCTCAAGAACAATGCTGGCGTTGCCGCAGGCCTGATCATCGGTGTTCATCTGGCAGAGTTTGGGCGCGCAGAATCGGGAGCGGCGGCTATTATCAAGGGCGGTGCGAGTGGGGCAACATTCGCACCCAATGCATTTGTACGTATCGCCTCCGATGATACGGTTACGGTGCTCGTCAAGCATCTTGAGTTTGGTCAGGGGCCATTCACCGGTCTTGCAACATTAGTCGCCGAAGAGCTGGACGCCGACTGGTCGCAGATGCGCGCCGAGGCCGCGCCTGCCAACGCCGAGCTGTACAAAAATCTCGCCTTTGGCGTGCAGGGTACCGGCGGCTCGACGGCCATTGCCAATTCCTATGAACAAATGCGTAAGGCTGGCGCTGCTGCCCGCTCCATGCTGGTCGCCGCGGCAGCCGAGGAATGGGGCGTGCCAGCCAGCGAGATCAGCGTCGACAAGGGCATAATTACTCATGCTGAGACTAACAACTCCGCACGATTCGGTGCGTTGGCTGACCAGGCTGCAAAGCTGACGCCACCAAAAGATGTTGTGCTCAAGGACCCCAAGGATTTCAAGTTGATCGGCGCCTCTGTGCCAAAGCTTGATTCACGCATCAAGACGACCGGTCAGGCCATGTTCACGATGGACCTTCGCCTGCCCGGCATGCTCACCGTCCTGGTCGCACATCCACCCCGCTTTGGCGGCAAGGTTAAATCCTTCGACGATAGCGAAGCACGCAAGATCAATGGAGTTGTAACTACTAAATCGATACCTGAAGGCGTTGCGGTTTATGCCAAGGACTTCTGGGCAGCCAAAAAGGGACGTGACTCACTCACGATTGAGTGGGATCTGTCGGGCACTGAGACGCGCTCCTCGTCTGATATATTTGTAGAGTATCACGAGGCATCCAGAGCAAAAGGAACTGAAGGCATACAACGGGGCGATATAGACAGCGCTTTTGGAGCGTCCAATACGGTCCTTGAGGCCGACTACGAGTTTCCTTTTCTTGCCCACGCGCCCATGGAACCACTCGACTGCGTGATCGAGCGACGCGCAGGTGAATGCGAGACATGGTTTGGCTCGCAGCTACAGACGATCGACCAAAATGTCATCGCCGCTGTCCTCGGCCTGGCCCCCGAAAAAGTCATTATCAATACGCAGTTTGCCGGCGGTAGCTTCGGTCGCCGGGCGCAGCCTGATGCGGGCCTTGCCAAAGAGGCGGCTGAAGTCGCCAAGGCGTATACATCCAATACGCCACTCAAGCTCGTCTGGACACGCGAGGATGACATTCGAGGCGGTCGCTATCGTCCGATGTATGTTCATCGTCTGCGTGGCGCTATTGACGGCAAAGGCCAAATCGCAGTGTGGGAGCAGGTGATCGTCGGTCAATCCATAATGACGGGAACGCCCTTTGAGAGTCAGATCAAAGACGGCGTGGATCCCAGCTCGGTCGAAGGCGCCAGCGATCTGCCATATGCCATCCCCAATCTCTCAGTCAGCCTGCACACCACACAAATCGGTGTGCCTATCCTGTGGTGGCGCTCAGTAGGCCATACCCATACTGCATTCACCACCGAAACCTTTATCGATGAGTTACTGATCAAAGCCGGACATGATCCGGTAGCAGGTCGTCTGGCAATGCTTGGCGATCACCCTCGGTATGCAGGTGTACTTGAAGCAGTTGCAAAATTGGCCGACTGGGGATCAACCGTACCTGACGGGCGCACGCGCGGAGTGGCCGTGCACAAGTCCTTCGATAGCTATGTTGCGCAAATTGCCGAGGTCTCGCGCGATAAGCACGGTTGCCCACGCGTGCATAAGGTCTGGTGTGCGGTGGACTGTGGTGTAGCCGTGAACCCGAATGTGATTACGGCGCAGATGGAGGGCGGGATAGGCTTTGGCCTGGGTGCGGCATTGTTCGATGAAATCACCATGGTCAATGGCCATATCGCACAGTCAAACTTTCACGATTACCGCTCGATTCGCATTCACGAGATGCCAGAGGTCGAAGTGACGGTGATTCAATCTTCCGAGAAACCGACCGGGGTCGGCGAACCCGGCGTACCACCCATCGCACCGGCGGTAGCCAACGCCTGGGCAGCACTCACCGGTGAACGAGTTCGACGCTTGCCATTTCACTCGGTCACGGCCTCAAACAAGGTCAAAACAGCATGATTCGTTTCCTTTTATTGGTGATTTTAAGTGTTGCGCTGAGTCTGGCTATTGCCGCGCACCAGACGGAACTCAGGCGACCTGATGATTTTGCAAACATCCCCAACGAGCAGGAACGCTCAGTCGCGCTGTTCGTAGAAGCTGGCAAAGTGATCACTCATCCACGCTGTGTGAACTGTCATCCGGTCGGCGACAGGCCTCTGCAAGGCGTTGCGATGCAGCCGCATCAACCACCGGTGGTGCGAGGTGATGGCGGTTTAGGCGCACCCGGCATGCGTTGCACGACCTGCCACGGTGACAAAAATTTTGATCCGGCTGGTGTGCCGGGCGATCCCAACTGGCATCTCGCGCCGCTAGAGATGGCGTGGGAGAGTAAATCATTAGGCGAGATCTGCCAGCAGATTAAGGACCCTGAACGCAACGGCGGCAAGACGATGCCCGAAATCATTGAACACATGGCGCACGATTCTCTTGTTGGCTGGGCATGGGCGCCTGGAGCAGGACGGGAGCCGGCGCCTGGCACACAGAAATCCTTCGGCAAGCTGATTGCTGTATGGGTCGAAACAGGCGCCGCCTGTCCTGATACGCCATAGCCATGGGGTTCAATTAAACTTTGTAGTCAGTTAGATACCTACTGCAGACAATGAAGAGCGTCGATCATGAGGTCTTGCAACAAGCGGTTAACTGGCTGGACTGCGGTTGGCGCATTTATCTCGTTACCGTCGCTAAAAGTTGGGGTTCGTCCCCGCGGCCACCGGGTTCACTGGCTGTTGTACGAGATGACGGTGTCATAGCCGGTTCAGTCTCAGGCGGATGCGTGGAGGATGATCTCGCCGAGCGCATTTGCAGTGGTGAGCTGGCGCCGATACATCCGCAAATGGAGACATACGGTGCAACACCTTATCAGGTGCATCGATTTGGTCTACCCTGCGGTAGCGTCCTGGAGCTGATTGTTGAGCCCGTAATAAACTCCGGGAATCTGTCAAAGATCCTGGATCTGATCACACAACGCAATCGGGTTTTGCGGCGGCTCGATCTGAGAACCGGGGCTGTCAGTCTGCATGATGCAGCTGACAGTCCAGAATTCAACTACAGCGGCCACATGCTGGAAAAGGTTTTTGGCCCTGTCTGGCAATTACTGATTATCGGCGCAGGACAGCCTTCCCAGTATCTGGCGCGAATGGCGTTGATGCTCAATTACCGCGTCATGATCTGTGATCCCAGAAAAGAGTATCTTACGGATCTGAAGTTAGAAGAGATCGAAATACTTACAGACATGCCGGATGATGCAGTGAGAACATTACAACCGGATTGTCGAACGGCGATTCTTGCGCTGACGCACGATCCTAAACTTGATGATATGGCGTTGCTGGAAGCGCTTGAATCCAGGGCATTTTACATCGGGGCAATCGGCTCGCATTCCAATAATGCCAAACGCCGCGAGCGGCTCGCATCATTTGATTTAACCGCCAGGCAACTGTCGCGTATGCATGGCCCGGCTGGTTTGCCAATCGGCAGCCGCACACCAGCAGAAATTGCTATCTCCATACTGGCCGAAATGACCAGTGTGCGCAGTCATATGATTACCGATGCACGGATATCAAAATGCATATCATCTCAACCCATCATAAAGGCGTCTCTGACAAGTTAAACGTATCGTACATCGTTTTCAGAGCTTGCGTGCAGCGTGATTGAGTAGTTATGGACATGATCAGCGGAATCCTGCTTGCAGCAGGCAGTAGCAGCCGTTTTGGCTCAAATAAACTCATGCATAAATGGAATGGCTGCACAGCCATCGGAGTGACTGCACTGCGAAATTTGCAATCCAGTGTTGGTCATATAGTTGCCGTGGTTAGAGAGGACGATTCGAAACTGGCAGACTGCTTTGCAAAAGCAGGCGCGCAAGTGGTCATCTGCATGAACGCCCATGAAGGTATCGCCGCCAGCATTCGAAGTGGAGTCCGTTCTATACCGCATTCAAAGGGATGGGTGATTGCGCTGGCCGATATGCCATTGATTAAGAGCAGTACGATTGATGCCGTCGTCAAAAAAATTTCTAATGGAGCAAAACTGGTGGCGCCATCTTTTCATGGCATGCGTGGACATCCCGTCGGATTCAGTCATCAATTTTTTGCAGAACTAACCCAACTGCGAGGTGATTCTGGAGCAAAGGAGTTGCTCGAAAAACATGCCGATGAATTATCCCTAATTTATTGCAATGACCCAGGGATTCTTTATGATGTAGATACACCTCAGGACATTAATAACATGGTCAACAACATGCAGCACGGACAAGCAGCTAATACTTCATTTAGTTCTAAGAATAAAAGTTAATGGCAAGCTATCTCGTAATCGGCGGAACCTCAGGAATAGGTTTTGAGACAGTTAAAAAGCTGAAGGGTACCGGCCATGACGTACATGTAATGTCCAGGAATGATTCGAATGATTTACCGGATGGTGTCCACTGGCATAAGCTTGATGTGCTTAATGATGACATCAATGAACCAAAAATTGATGCGCTAGATGGCCTAGTCTACTGTCCAGGATCTATCAATCTAAAGCCTTTTAAAAATTTGAAAGTGAAGGATTTTCTGGATGATTATCAAATAAACGTGATAGGCGCCGTGAAACTGATCAAGGCTTTTGAGTCGAAGTTAAAGAAATCAGATAATGGCTCGATTGTGTTATTTAGTACCGTAGCTGTAGCGCAGGGAATGCCCTATCACGCATCAATAGCGGCAGCAAAGGCCGCCGTTGAAGGTTTAGGCAGATCCCTGGCTGCGGAATATGCGCCCAACATTAGAGTTAATATCATTGCGCCCTCGGTAACCGACACCCCCTTGGCGAGTCGTCTCTTATCAAGTGATGATAAAAAAGAAAAATTGTCAGAGAGGCATCCTATGAAAAGTGTAGGACGGCCCTCTGAGATTGCGGCTCTGGTCTGTTATCTTTTATCAAAAGATGCTTCCTGGATTACCGGCCAGGTTTTGGGTATTGATGGAGGCATGTCTACACTAAGGCCTTTACAATAGCTTAACAATCCAATGTTAATTTGAGCTGCACTGCTTGTAGAAAAAGCACCATATAGTGTGGCGGAGCCTCGAAAGTCACTGTTTGTATAGAATGATTATTATTTTTAAACTCGCATGCAACCATGTGCATGGGCCGTAGTCGAAGTTTCGTGCGCAATCTAAAATTTCATTTCCTCCTGGTTCTGCTCATTAGCACTGCGGTTGCCACGGCCGAACAACTACAGTTTACCGGCTACGGTTATACACTTGATCGCGGTGAATTCCGCTACACAGAAACCCACACACAAACAATCCAGGAAGGGCTTGTCACCGACTGGAAAGTCATTTACCGCGACACCAATGGCAAGATCATCGCTCGCAAGACGCTCACTCCGGGGAATCATCCAGCCATTCCAGATTATAGGCTGAACATTCCTGACACGGGTTATATCGAAGGTATTCGCCACGATGACGATGGCAACGTGACACTATTTGTCGTCAAGCAGGACAAATCCGAGGAAGCCACACGCACACTGATGCCTGAAGATGCCGCCTGCGCGGATTCCGGCTTCGATGCCTATGTTCGTCAGAACTGGGATACACTCTTAAGCGGTAAGACTATAACATTTCAGTTTCTGGTTGCCGGGGGGTTGAAAGATTACAAGTTCCGCGGCAAGCGCATACATGGCGCCAAATTTGAAGGGCAGCCAGTTGCACAAATCAAGGTCTCACTGGATTCGCTAGTCGGCATCTTTGTTGATCCGCTGATCCTCGCCTACGATATCGAGACCCAGACCCTTAAAGAGTATCGCGGTCTGGGCAACATTCCGGGCGAGAATGGAAAGGTCTATCCCGTCCGTGTCAGTTATTACAGTATGCCGCCGAAAGAGGCTCTGGATTCAATACCCAACGGCGAATAGCCGGTTTATATCGACTCGATTCTGATTGCAGGAATTCGAAATATCCTGGCGAGCCTGGAATTGATCGAATTCCACAGGCGGTCACGGGAGAGCGGATGGCCAGCATGCTGAGCCAGAAGACTGAGCAGCGCAAACTCACCAGTGGTTAACTGCATTGATTCGCCATCCTTTATCAATGTCCGACTTGCAAGATGGAATTCACAGACGCCGAAGCTGACTACCTCGCTCGTAGACACCGGTGCGCCTG
Organism: Gammaproteobacteria bacterium; assembly: GCA_041746095.1. Taxonomy (GTDB): domain Bacteria; phylum Pseudomonadota; class Gammaproteobacteria; order JBGTHR01; family JBGTHR01; genus JBGTHR01. The sequence goes on from JBGTHR010000174.1 coordinate 7,650, forward strand.
GCGCAGCGTGATGCTAACGCCTCAATATGGCCTTGATACGCGCCACAAGTTTCTCACATCGCTCGCGCAAGCAGCACTCATCAAACAATGAAGGTGGCTGGCGCCTCCCTCAGGACGTCGCTAAATTAAGCATCCCTGATTCAATCGATGCTGAGATTATCATTAATAGGCGAAATTTCGTTGCGTAGGTAGTGGGGGATAACCGAGCCTATTGGAATAAGCAACATGAGTTTACTAACAGCGCATCAAACCGGGGGTTTTATACTCGGCTTTTCGCATATTCTGTAGTGAACCATGCACCAGGCCGAGTGTCTACAATCAGTCGTGTTGCTCAGCACAATAGTAGACTTATGCAGCCAATAATCACTGCACTAGATGTGTCAAAAAGGATGGCTGGCAATCAACATGGATAATACTTCGGCACACTAAATTAATACTTGCCTGTTAGTCAGGATGATTAAGTACGCCGTATCATGGCAATTTACGAATGAACAGACTTGACAATACCCGTCGCACCAGACCTGTAATACATAAACAATCGGTAAGCCCCGTTAATCATGAAAAAAATTTCGGTAAGTGTCATAGTTATCGTACTCCTCGTCTCAGCCGCTGCAGCGCTGATGCTGCGTGTCCCAAAAGTTGAGGAGGTGGCGACTAAACAGCGAACACCCGAGATAACTCCTGTGGTGGTAGCGGAAGTCAAACCAGGGACCTTTGCCGACCGGATTGAGGCGCTGGGCACCACCAAGGCCAACGAGTCGGTAGTGATAACCACGGATGTGATGGGCCGCGTTGTCAGTATTAATTTCGCTGATGGCGAACGTGTTAAAAAGGGCGCCATTCTGGTAGTGCTGGACAATGATGAAGAAAATGCATCCATGGTGGCTGCGCAGGCCAATCTAAAGACGCAAGAGACTCAACACAAGCGTCTGGAAGAGCTTATACGGCAGAAATCCGCCGCTCAGACCACACTTGATGAACAGGCTAATAACATGAAAAGGGCTGATGCCGACCTTGAGATAGCCCGTGTGCGCCTGCAGGATCGAACAATCCAGGCCCCGTTCAGCGGACAACTGGGTATACGCCAGGTGAGCACAGGGGCACTGATCAGCCCTGGCGATGAAATCGTCACGCTGGATGATCTCAGCATCATAAAACTCGATTTTTCCGTGCCAGAAACCATCCTCTCTTCGCTTGACCCTGGCCTCACTATTGAGGCCGCGAGCGTTGCCTATCCTGATCAGCCATTTTCAGGCAAAGTAGCCACCATCGGCACCAGGGTTGATCCTATTACACGGACAGTCGTGGTTCGTGCCGAATTACCTAATGACGATGGTCTACTCAAGCCCGGTATGCTGTTGACCGTAGACCTGCTGAGCAATAGCAGAGAGTCCCTGCGAATCCCCGAAGAAAGCCTGATACCGCTTAATAACAAGCAATTCGTCTATCTGGTCAATGAGGATAGCCGAATCGAGCAGGTCGAGGTCAGGATTGGACGGCGACAACCGGGAATGGTGGAAATACTGGAGGGACTCAACGCAGGGGATCGTGTGGTGATTGAGGGAACAACGCGCGTAACTCCTGACGCCCAAGTTCAAATCGTGACAAGCCCAGGCTCTTCCCAACAAGAAGCGCCAGCCGATGCGATGACTAAAACCGATACACGGATTTCTACCGCCCGCGCCTCTTCTCAAACAACTGCAGCCCAGTAGCAGTTTACGGGACGACTCTATGATACTGTCCGACCTATCAGTCAAACGGCCGGTTTTTGCCACGGTCATCACGCTACTGCTGGTTGCTTTCGGCCTATTTTCTCTATTAAAGCTCTCAGTACGCGAATATCCCGACATCGATCCGCCTATCGTCTCGATACAGACAGTATATCCGGGCGCTGCCGCCAATATCGTTGAAACAAAAGTCACTCAGATCCTTGAGGATCAGATCAGCGGAATTGAAGGTGTGCGGACGATTGAATCGCAGAGCCGCGATGGTCAATCTAACATTACGATCGAATTCAACCTGTCCAGGGATATCGATGCCGCGGCGAACGATATAAGAGATCGTATCAGCCGTGCAATCGAAGACCTGCCCCTTGAGGCCGATCCGCCCGAGATCTCCAAGGCGGATACGGACTCCTCACCGATTCTGTGGCTGGTGCTATCCAGCCCAAGCATGAGCAGCCTGGAGCTCACGGATTATGCCGAGCGCAACCTTGTCGACCGTTTCGCGGCCCTTGATGGTGTATCGCAAGTGCGCATCGGTGGTGAACGCCGATATGCAATGCGCGTCTGGCTGGATCGCAAGGCGCTCGCCGCACGCAATGTCACTGTGGCTGACGTGGAACGTATCTTACGCGCGGAAAATGTCGAGCTGCCGGCCGGACGACTTGAATCCCAGCAGCGCGAATTCACCCTGCGGACTGCCCGTGAATATCAAACATCCGAAGACTTTAAGAAGCTGGTGGTGGCCCGGGGCGAAAATGGCTACCTGGTTCGTCTGGGCGAGGTTGCCGATGTCGAAGTGGAAGCTGAAAACCTGCGCACAGAGTTCAGAACTGATGGCGAACCCACCATTGGCCTGGGAATAATCCGCCAATCACAAGCCAATACCCTGGAAGTGGCCCGCCTGGCCAAGGCGGAGATGCAGACTATCGCGGAGTCGCTCCCCACGGATATGGTTTTGCAGGTCAATTCCGACTACTCCCTGTTCATTGACGCATCACTGAATGAAGTCGTTTACGCTTTATTCATCGCTGGTCTGTTAGTGATCCTGATTATCTATCTGTTCCTGGGAAGTGTCCGGGCAACCTTTATTCCCGCGATAACAGTGCCGATCTCCATCATTGCCTCGTTCATCTTTCTTTATGTGCTGGGTTTTTCCATCAATGTACTGACCTTGCTGGCGCTCGTGCTGGCGATCGGTCTGGTAGTGGATGACACCATCGTTGTGGTGGAAAACATTTACCGACGTATCGAGGCAGGTGAGCAACCGCTATTGGCCGCCTACAAAGGCGCCCGTGAGGTCGGCTTCGCCGTCGTCGCCACAACAGTGGTGCTGGTTGCAGTGTTCGTACCGATGGCCTTCCTGGAGGGTAATGTAGGCCGGTTGTTTGCGGAATTTGCACTGGCCATGGCCAGTGCTGTCGCCTGTTCCAGTATTGTGGCCCTCTCGCTGGCCCCAGTGCTCTGCTCCAAACTGCTGAGACATGACACTAACAAGCCCTGGCTGGTTCGAACGATTGACAAGGGCTTTGTCGGGCTATCAGGAGTTTACCGCCGTCAGCTTGCTCTTGCCCTTCGTCACCCAGTAGTGATGGTCGTGCTTGTAGTTGGTTTAGTGGGTGCGATCGGCTGGTTATTAACCAAGCTGCCCAGCGAATTCGCCCCGTCTGAGGATCGAGGTCAGTTTTTTGTCACCATGAGCGCGCCCGAGGGTTCCAGCCTGGAATACTCCGCACGGCATCTTAAAGAAATTGAGGCCGCTTTTGTCAAGCGCATTGGCAAGGGTGAGATCGAACGAGTGATTGTTCGTATCCCAGGTTTTGGTTCCTCGGAAGACCAGGTCAACACCGGTATTGCGCTGGCCTCGCTCACACCATGGAAAGAACGTGATCGTTCAGCGCAAGAGATCACTACAGAGATCTCCAAGGAACTCAGTTCGCTGCCAGGTGTGCGGGCCTTTGCCGCTCAGCGGCCCAGTTTTGGCCAACGGGGCATTCAACAACCGCTGCAGCTGGTGATAGGCGGCAGCACGTATGAAGAGTTGGCGAAGTGGCGCGACATAATCATTGAACGCGCCTCCGATAACCCAAATCTGAATGGGCTTGACTCGGATTACAAAGAGACCAAACCGGAGATTGAAATCAATATCAGCCGCGACCGCGCTGCCGAATTAGGCGTATCGATCGAGACTATCGGACAGACACTGGAGACGATGCTGGGCTCACGCCGAGTCACTACTTATATAGACCGCGGTGAAGAGTACGATGTCATGCTGCAAGTCAGGGACAGGGATCGTCAGACCGTTAGTGATCTAACCAATATCTATGTGCGTTCAGATCGCTCCGGACAATTGATTCCGTTATCTAATCTCGTAACCACTACCGAGAAGTCAGCGGTCAGCACTTATAATCGATATGATCGTCTGCGGGCAATCACGATTTCGGCTAACCTTGCCGATGGTTATTCGCTTGATGAGGCGATTACTTATCTTGAGGGGATAGTCGCTGAAGAGCTGCCCGGTGCGGCGCGGATCAGTTACAAGGGGGAGGCGCGGGAACTTAAAGAATCCAGCCAGACGCTGTACGCCACCTTCGCCCTGGCGTTGCTGGTGGTATACCTTATCCTCGCGGCGCAGTTCGAAAGCTTTGTGCACCCTGCGGTTATTATGACCACAGTTCCCCTGGCTGTGTTTGGGGCTCTGGTTGGCCTCATGTTAATGGGCCTGACGCTCAATATCTACAGCCAGATCGGCATGATCATGCTAATCGGCCTGGCCGCCAAAAACGGCATACTGATAGTCGAGTTCACTAATCAAATGCGCGATGCCGGCCTTGAATTCATGGAGGCCTTGATTGAGGCGTCGGTCATTCGCTTCCGGCCTATTATTATGACATCACTCTCCACAGCCATGGGCGTGATCCCACTGGTATTTGCGAGTGGCGCCGGCGCCGAGGCCCGCAGCGTCATCGGAGTGGTCGTATTTTCCGGTGTGGTATTCTCAACATTGCTGACATTATTCGTAGTACCGGTCTTTTATGATTTGATGTGCCGCAGAACCTCATCACCCGACGCAGTAGCCAGGCAATTAAAGGCGCAGCAGCAAAGAGAGGTTGCGGCGTGAGATTTTCATTTTGGCGGTGCGTTTAACCTGGTGCTCGAATGCCGATTTAGGTAATACCTGAACATTAACTTACGGCTATGCTTCTAATGACTTTGTTGATTGATTCGCAAGTAAATCACGGGGCAAGGCGCAATATTAAACTTCACGCCCCCATGTTTTCGCTTATTTCAACTAGATTCACCCTTGTAACGAAAGCTCAGGGCGTGAGCCATCTGCCATGGATTCAATGCAGTACGGACAGTAACGACCCAACAGATAGTCAGCCGAGGATTGCTGGCTGACAGTCACTGCAGACTGGCAGTTTTCACATAGTACGGCGCCGGTTTCCTGCAGTGTGGCATTCAGCCCAACACGTTCATCAAACACAAAGCATTCGCCCTGCCAGTGCTCGCCACTGGTCTGAGCGAAGTAGTTCAAAATACCACCATCCAGTTGATATATCTCCCGATAGCCAAGCCCGCACAAATAAGGTAGCGCCTTCTCACAGCGAATACCGCCGGTGCAGTACATGACTATCGGAATTGCTTTGTTTGGCTTTACAGATTGTGCAATGGCATTTGGAAACTCGCTAAAGCGCCGAATCTTGAGGCTTTTCGCTTTTTCAAATGACCCCAGTCTGACCTCATACTCATTTCTCGTATCCAGCAGTTCGATCTCCCGACCTTCGTCCAGCCATTGTTTCAGGGCGCCAGGGGATATGTGGCTGAGGCCATTTTCACTGGAGTCTACTGGCTGGCCAAATGCAATAACTTCACGCTTTATCTTGATGAGTAATTTTCGGTAAGGCGGCTGTAGCGATACGCTTTCTTTATAGGCTAAATCGGTAAATCTCGCGTCTTCTCCAAGCTTAGCTTGAAAGGCCCGGACATCATTCGGACGACCGCTCAGCATGATGTTAATGCCCTCTTCACTGATCAGGATCGTACCCAGCAGATTTAGCGATTCGCACAAAGTAAACAAGCTCGTGCGCAATTCCGTCAGCTTATCCAGAGCAATAAATTGATAGGCGGTGATATTAACAGTGTTCAATGATTAGCCTTTTTGATTAGCGATACATTTGCTGGGGCGTTATCATCCCGATATAACCTAATGACTTCAATCAGGACATTCTGACACTATGAAAGAAGGTAGTCCACGCACGACGTATCTCAAGGATTATTCGCTTCCACCGTTTTTGATAGACAGCGTTGATCTGACTTTTGTTCTGGGAGACGAAGAAACTCGAGTCACGTCTGTCCTCAACCTTCGCCGTAATCCTGAGTGTGGCTCTGATACCGAACCGCTGATACTCGACGGCGAAGAGCTGGAGCTGGTCAATCTGGTGCTAAACGGTGAAAAACTCACACCGAAGCATTATCTGGTTGATAACAGATCGTTGACGATACTCAGCATACCCGCGCAATGCCGCCTGGAGATCGAGACGCGCATTCGCCCTCAAGACAATACCTCGCTCGAAGGTCTGTACAAATCCAGCGGGAATTTCTGTACCCAATGCGAGGCGCAGGGGTTTCGCAAGATCACGTATTTTCTCGATCGTCCGGATGTGATGGCGGTATACACCACCACCCTGCAGGCCAACAGGCAGGATTATCCGGTTCTTCTGTCGAACGGTAATCTCGTCGATAGCGGCGAACTTCCCGAAGATCGTCACTATGCAACCTGGCAGGATCCTTACCGCAAGCCCAGTTATCTGTTTGCCCTGGTAGCCGGCAAACTTTCCTGCCAGTCGGGTACTCACACCACGGCATCCGGGCGCGAGATCGATCTGCGCCTGTACGTACAGGAACATAATATCGACAAGTGCGATCACGCCATGGCCTCGCTGAAGAAGGCCATGCTCTGGGATGAGCAGACCTTTGGCCTGGAATACGATCTGGATATCTACATGATCGTGGCCGTTGATGACTTCAACATGGGCGCCATGGAAAACAAGGGACTCAACGTATTCAACTCCAAGTGTGTACTGGCCCGACCCGAGACGGCGACAGACAGCGATTACACTAATATCGAGGCAGTGATCGCACACGAATACTTTCACAACTGGACCGGCAACCGCGTCACCTGCCGTGACTGGTTTCAGCTCAGCCTGAAAGAAGGGCTGACTGTGTACCGTGACCAGAGATTCACCGCCGATATGACCTCACCCTCGGTTAAACGCATACAGGACGTTCGCATGTTGCGCGCCGTGCAGTTTGCCGAGGATGCAGGGCCCATGGCGCACCCAGTCCGCCCGCAGTCCTACATTGAGATCAATAACTTTTATACGGTTACGGTGTATGAGAAAGGCGCCGAAGTGGTGCGTCTGTACGAAACTTTGCTGGGACGAGATGGCTTTCGCAAGGGCATGGATCTGTATTTTCAACGCCACGATGGTCAGGCCGTAACCACCGATGATTTTGCGGCAGCGATGGCGGATGCGAATGGCAGGGATCTTACAGTGTTTAAACGCTGGTACGATCAGGCGGGTACTCCGAAGGTATCCATTACCAGCGAATGGGACGCAGATGAGGGTCAGTATTCATTACGCATTATTCAGAGTTGCCCAGCCACACCGTTGCAGCCTGACAAAAAACCGTTTCACGTACCATTGAAACTAGGCCTGCTGGATGCCAGTGGGCGGGACATGCCATTGCAACTGTTGGGTGAAAATGAACCAGAGGGTAGCAGCCGTGTATTGGAAGTAACTAAAGCGGAACAGAGTTTTACCTTCATTAATATGACTGAACGCCCTATCCCCTCACTGTTACGTGGATTTTCCGCGCCAGTAAAACTTCAGTATGACTACAGTGATGCGGAACTGGCCTTTCTGCTCGCGCATGACATCGATTCGTTCAATCGTTGGGAGGCGGGTTACCGCCTGGCTTTGATTACCCTGAATCGGCTGATTGCGGATTATCAGTCTGGCCGTGAGCTTGAAGTCAACCCGGCGTTTGTCACTGCCCTGGAACAGACCCTGAATGCCGAGAATCTGGATCGAGCTTTAATAGCCGAAACATTATCGTTACCAAGTGAATCTGATCTGGCAGAGCATATGTCCAGGATTGATGTGGATGCCATCCATGCGGCTCGGGAATTCCTGCGCAAAAACATCGCCCGAAGTCTGGAATCACAGTTAGTGAAAACCTATGAGGCAACTACAATCGGTGGCGAATATCAATATCAACCAGGGCATGCTGGCAACCGCCGGTTGCGTAATTCGTGTCTGGCCTACCTGACGACACTGGGTAACACCGAGTATTTAGATCTAGCCCTGGAGCAATTTCAACAGGCCAATAACATGACTGACACAATGGGCGCCTTGCAAGCGCTGATCGATACCGATAGCGAACAGCGGCGGATTGCTTTGGGCCAGTTTGAACACAAATGGCAGCACGATACACTGGTTATGGATAAGTGGTTCTCACTGCAGGCAAGCTGCAGCCACCCGGACACCCTGGCTGGAATTCAGGCGCTGATGCAGCATCCACTCTTTTCAATTCGAAATCCAAATAAGGTGCGCGCGCTGATCGGTGCGTTTGCTGCTGGCAATCCGGTGAATTTTCACAATGCATCCGGTGAGGGTTACCGGTTTGTGGCCGATCGAGTGATACAGCTCGATTCACTGAACCCACAAGTCGCGGCGCGGCTTGTCAAAACCTTCAGCCGCTGGAAAAAATTTACCGGCGTGCGCAAGGACATGATGCAGGCGCAACTGAAACGGATTGCACAGACCGAGAACCTTTCCAGTGATGTGTATGAGATAGTCTCTAAAAGCCTGTAGTAGAACCTATCTCAAAATGCATCTTGCACGCTTATACTGTGTTGCAGACCTTCCTCCGGTACTCATTTACTACCTGTAAACTGCGTTCCCTGGAAGGCCTGCGCCTTGTCTAATCGCACTATCTACTATTTTGAGATAGGTTCTAATAAAGTCAGCCATCAAGACCTCGTTAATTCCATAATGTTTGCTTTATCATGACAGTTCCCCCGCGTAACACGCGCTGGCTGGATATCATCGAACGTATTGGCAACCGCCTGCCTGATCCGGCAACATTGTTCGTGATCGCCACATTGGCGGTGATGCTTTTATCTCAGCTGGCCGTAACCCTGGACTGGTCAGTCAATCGCCTGCAAATGGTCAATGGCGAGCTGATAATCATTAACGAGACTATAACAGCGCAAAGTCTGCTTAGCAGTGATGGATTGTGGTGGCTGATCAGTCATCTGGTAAAGAATTTTATTGAGTTTCCACCGCTAGGGCTGGTGCTGGTCGCCATGCTGGGCATCGGGCTTGCGGAGCGCACTGGATTCATTCCGGCGCTATTGCGCATGGCAGGAAAAGGGATTCCCGTGAATCTGTTAACACCCGCCATGGTATTCCTGGGGATTATGTCATCACTGGCGCTGGATGCGGGGTATATCGTACTGCCACCGCTGGCGGCGGCTCTGTATATCGCCTGCGGACGCTCGCCACTGGCTGGAATTGCCGCCGTGTTTGCCGGAGTTTCCGCGGGATTTGGCGCGAATCTGTTTATCACGGGTCTTGATCCTATGCTGGCCGGTCTTACTCAGACCAGCGCTGCGGTTCTGGATGACAGTTATCGTGTAGCCGTAACCGCTAACTGGTGGTTCATGATTGCCTCAACCATCGTGCTGACGTTGTCCGGTTGGTTCGTGACATCACGCCTAGTGGAACCGAGACTGGATCGAAACAATGATCTGCTGTCGAGCGGTAGCAGAGAAATGCCGCATGACACTAACGAATCTTATGCCATCCTCGTAGCGCTGACTGGCCTGTTGATAGTGCTTGTCATCATACTTATGCTGAGCCTCATTCCAGACGCGCCGTTGCATGGTCAGGGAGAGCATTTTCCGCGCTGGGTAGAGGCCAGCGTACCGTTGCTGTTGATCGTCTTTCTGACGCCGGGAATACTCTACGGTGTCATAGCCGGGACGCTCACTAATGATAAGGACATCGCACGCATCATGGGAGATACGCTGGCGAGCCTTGGCCCCTATATCGTACTGGCGTTTTTTGCCGCGCAGTTTATCGAGGCGTTCAAATACTCTAATCTGGGTGGAATGCTGGCCGTTCAAGGCGGTCAGTGGCTGGCTGGCGTGGCGGTATCGGCGAGCGTTGTCATGCCATTGTTTGTATTGCTGGTTCTTACAGGCAATCTGTTTATCGGCTCCATGTCAGCCAAATATGCCTTTTTTGCCCCAGTGTTTGTACCCATGTTCATGCAACTGGGCATCAGCCCGGAACTGACCCAGGTCGCGTATCGTATTGGCGATTCAGTAAGCAATGTCATTACTCCGCTGAATCCTTATATGATCATCATTCTTGCGCTGGTGCAGAAATACCGCAGCGGCGCTGGTCTGGGCACCGTGGTTGCGCTGATGTTGCCCTATACTGTTGTATTTACTCTGGCATGGCTGGGATTGCTGTTGCTCTGGATGGGATTCGGCTGGCCTCTGGGTCCGGGGGGAAAGCTAGTCTATCCATGATGATGTTTTTGTCGCACTAAAGTCGAAGCTTTACTCACAGAGATACTTCCATGAGCAATGACGTTAAGCACTATGCCGGAACGAATATCAGCGTACTCTTTGATTCCAGGCGCTGTATTCACGCTGCGGAATGTGTACACGGACTGCCGGAAGTATTCAATGCCGGGAAAACGCCGTGGATCGATTCGAACGGCGCACAACCCGACCGTATCGCTGAGGTGGTGAGTCGCTGCCCCACCGGGGCATTGCAATATGAACGGCATGATGGGGGCGCTATTGAATCGACCCCCGAAATAAATTCAGTTCATATCGTCGAAAATGGGCCACTTTACTGCCGGGGAGCGATTGAAATACACGATATCGAGGGTAATCTCATTGCCAGCGAACAACGACTGGCCTTATGCCGGTGTGGCGCCTCAAAGATCAAGCCTTATTGTGATGGCAGTCATGTACAGGCTGGTTTCAAAGACGCTGGCTCTATTAACGATTCTCGGCCCGGTGAAGACCTTGATGATCTCTCCGGCCCTTTATCCATCAGCTGCCGCACAGACGGCCCACTGATTTTCAAAGGCGCGGTTCGTATTGGGGCTGCGGACGGCAAGTCCAAGACAGTACGTAAGATTGGCGCATTTTGCCGCTGTGGTCATTCAGACAACAAACCGTTCTGCGATGGCGCCCACAAGGAGACTGATTTTACAACGAACTAATCTGTCGGCTAATGCAGCAGATTGTACTGTTTTTGCGAATTTCGGCTAAAACCCCTCGGTGGAGGTGAACAAGCCGACGCGCAAATCTTTTGCGGCATAGATCTCGCGCCCATCCACCGACATGGCGCCGTCGGCAATCCCGAGCACCAGCTTGCGTGTAATCAGACGCTTGATATCTATTCGGTACGTTACCTTGCCTGCAGAAGGCAAGACTTGCCCGGAAAATTTTACTTCGCCAACCCCCAGAGCACGACCTCGACCTGGATTGCCATGCCAGGCGAGAAAAAATCCAACCAGTTGCCACATGGCGTCCAGACCCAGGCAGCCAGGCATGACGGGATCGCCAGGAAAATGGCACTTGAAGAACCATAGCTCAGGATGGATATCCAGTTCTGCGCATATCTCACCTTTCCCGTAGCTGCCATTAACATCGCTGATGTTCGTGATGCGATCCATCATCAACATATTTGGCATGGGTAATTGCGCATTACCGGGGCCGAACATCTCCCCTAAACCGCATTTGAGTAACTCGTCCTGCTCAAATGAGCTGGGCCGAGACATCAGTACTGAGTTTCCATGGTTTAAAGCTGCGGGAGTTGTCATCAATTGTGTGGCGAATAAGACTGAGCTCGAATCATAACAAATTATGCCGGTTCGTATTGACAGTGCAATGAGGAGTATGCTGATTTATTCTCTGTAAGTCATTTGCATCGAAGGGCTTATCAGGGTCTGACGAATCCTGTCCAGTTCAAGTCGCATCTCGCCCATTGACTGTATGGATATGGCTTCTATCTCTTCTATGACCTCCGAATAACCCGATAAAGCCGAAGCACTAATCAGTACTGGGCTGCCATGCGGCAGGCGTTCTCGCAGCCTGCGTAACTCATTGGGCAGATGCGGGTCATCCACAGGCCGTGCAATCCCCAAAGCCACGGCGCTCGCGCCTGAACGCTCAAGAGAAAAGGCTATTTCGTCGTACGGTGTGCTGGTGCCCAAATAAACCGTGTTCCAGCCATATGAGTTTGCCGCCACTGCAAGCCGCAACGCGATCAAATCGTAGTGCTGGCCTAGGGGAGTTGTAACGATCAGTTTCGGCCCACCAGCATACGGTTTTTCCGAGGAGGCCAACGTAGACAGATAGCATCGCACCATCGACGTGGCCATCTTTTCCTGCGAGAGACGCATAATGCCTCGACGGCACTCATCACGCACGTGATGTATGAAAGGCCGTAACAAATCCTCAAGCAGAAAGGGGATGTCCAGCGCTTGCGCCGCATTACTGAGTGCGGCATTAAAAGCAACGGGATTCATACTATCAATTGCTTCCAGACATTCATCAAAATATTCCATGACAGAGCCAGTACTTGGCCGGCTGAATCGCCTACCTGGCGCCTGTGCCGCGGCGGATTCATCCGTCTCCACCAGAGTAGTCAGGTCCGATAATGGCAGACCCACAACCTCGCTGATACGCCTGCCGGCAGACGTGGCGCGCTGGAGCATTATCAGCTTGCTGATGTCAGTCTCGGAGTACAGCCTGCGGCTGTTGATATCGCGGGTCGGGGCTATGGCTGCATAACGGCGCTCCCACGCACGGATGACATCAGCGCTGAGGCCAGTTCTGCGAACAACCACCTGAATCGGGTGTCTGGGTTCCTGCGGAATATCTGATAAGAGAGTATTGAGAGTCATGTCGTACCTTCGTCTATGTACATGTCTATATATTGTAGACTTAAAATTAAACTATAGGTCCATATGTTACACTTATGTCCACGACAAGAGTGTAGCAAATATTCCAAAAACTGTAGATAAATGCCAATTCTGATGCTAATATAATTCATACAATCATATGAACTTAGTACAACTTGAGGACGAGCCATGAAAAAGTTACTAATCAACATACGGTATTTTGTAGCCCCATTACTGATACTGGCGGCGATGGCGGGGGTGCTGGCGGGTGGCCCGTGGGCCTGGACCGGCGTCATACTGCTGGGTGTCGGCATTATACTGGACACCCTGATCACCCAACAGACGCCGGGCGCAGGCATTGACGCCAACGGCGACACCAACGGCATCCCGGCGCTGCAAAACGGCGTCATGTACGGCATGCTGGGGGTCTTCATTCTCCTGCAACTGTCACTCGCCTGGCGCATCTACCAATACGTC
>JBGTHR010000175.1:0-2846 GCA_041746095.1 Gammaproteobacteria bacterium
AGGTCAGCACCTTACTCAAGTCATTATTCTTGATGTCGACCACAATGCGCACCATCGGCTGATGCAGGTAACGGTGCAATTGCAGGCGCCTGGGAGCAGGGCAGTGCACTGTGTATATGGATTCCAATAACAACGCGCCAGGCTTTAATTGCGGCAGCTTGAGAGTGCGAAGCGCCGTATTGCCAAAATTACCCTCCAGTATCATGTCCATGGCGCCACTGACTAGCGGGTGTTCCCAGGTCAGGAACTGCATATCTTCGCGGCTAAGAGCCTTGGTTCTATGATAGGCGCCTGTCAAACCATCGGCGGGCAGGCCCGGAAAGCTGTGGCTCATCATATGGTCACCAGGATGCAGCACAATGCTATCAGTACTGTGGAACTCCTGCTCCACGCCAAAATGATCGAACAAGCGATCCATGTATTCCGCCAGTTCTTTCATTCGTGTTGCTGTGTGCAGCGCATCAATCAATTCCATAGCGCGGCTGGTGTTGCAGGAATTTAACTCCAGCAGGCGGTCATGTCCCTGATGAAGATTCTGTAATGTCTGCTCTGTAACCGAATGCGTTTGTTTAATCAGGGATGCCAATTCATCGTCATCGCCCGCCACTAAACAGTGGTGCAGTTGTGCTTCAAATTGTTGATAAATAGTCTGGCCAACGGGACACACTCGCTCGAATCCATTGAGTCCCTGGTGATACCAGTTGAACAACACGGCCTGCGCATTAGTTGGCCCTGCTGATCGTGATTGATAATAAGGCACGTGAATATTGACGTTATGGCGTTGGCCAATTCGATCCAGCCGACCGATACGTTGTTCAAGCAAATCTGGGTTTAGTGGTAGATCAAATAGCACGAGATGACGCGCAAACTGGAAGTTACGGCCTTCGCTGCCAATTTCCGAACAGATTAATACCTGGGCGCTCTCGTCTTCATCGGCAAAATAGGCTGCGGCTCGGTCACGCGCGACTAACTCCATGCCCTCGTGAAATACCGCTGAATGCGTCCCTTTTCGCAACCGCAGATACTCCTCCAATGCCTGTGCGGTATTTGCTTTGGCGCAAATCACCAGGGCCTTTTCATCGCGATTTTCTGCAAGCCACTCAACCAGCCAGGCAACTCTTGGGTCAGCCATAACCCAATCCTCATCACCTAATAGCAGTTCAGGGTGCAGTAATTCTTCAAGCGTAGCATTAGCACTCGCTGCAATAAATTGCTCAGGGGCTGCTAATTGGTGGGCATACAAATGTCTTTCGGGAAAACCTTCTACTGTTTCGCGGGTATTACGGAACAGCACTCGGCCTGTGCCATGGCGGTCAAGTAGGCTATCAATGGCATCTGCTATGGCCGATTGATTTGCGTCAGCGACAAGTTCAGCAACGGCTTGATCACCCAGATAGCCTGCCAGCCGGTTTTTTAGTTCTGGATTATTGTTCAACTGCTCCGCTGCATCATCGGCCAATAATTGTTGAATCAGATCATTTAATGGGCGATAACAAGCTTCTTCTTCATTAAATTTCTGCAGGTCGAAATAACGGTCTGGGTCCAACAAGCGCAACCGTGCAAAATGGCCTTCAATACCCAGTTGTTGAGGTGTTGCGGTAAGCAACAAAAGCCCGAAACTCACCTGTGCCAATGCTTCGATACATGCATATTCAGGACTTGTCGAAACTTCACTCCAGGCGAGATGATGCGCCTCATCGACTATCATCAAATCCCATGTGGCTTGCAGGGCCTGGGCATGCCGCTCGGGATGTTTTGTCAAAAATGACAGGCTGCACAATATCAATTGAGCGGATTCAAACGGATTTTCTTCCTCGGTGATTGACTCTTCAGTGGGTATATCACAATCAGTTAAGTCATCTTCACTGGCAGTTTCCGCCAGCGCAAGACAACGTAGTTCATCCAGAATCGTAAACCGCAGATTAAACCTGCGCAGCATTTCTACCAGCCACTGATGAACAAGGCTGTCTGGGACCACAATCAAGGCGCGGCTGGCGCGGCCACTGATCAATTGTTGATGTAGAATCAGCCCCGCCTCAATGGTTTTACCCAGACCTACTTCATCGGCCAATAACACTCTAGGGGCATGACGCTGCCCGACCTGATTGGCGATATACAGCTGGTGCGGCAACAGTTGCACTCGACCGCCGAGTATACCAAACGCATCGGATTGCTGATGACTGTGACGATACCCAAGGGTCGCTACCCGGAGTTCAAAGCTGCTGCTTTTCTCAATCTGGCCAGAAAATAGTCGATCCTGAGGCTTGTTGAAACGAACAAAGCTGTCGAGGTCTATTTCATCAAGTTCTGCGTGATCACCGTTGTTATCCTTACCGATATACAGAA
This sequence comes from Gammaproteobacteria bacterium, assembly GCA_041746095.1. Classification (GTDB taxonomy): domain Bacteria; phylum Pseudomonadota; class Gammaproteobacteria; order JBGTHR01; family JBGTHR01; genus JBGTHR01. The sequence goes on from JBGTHR010000175.1 coordinate 2,347, forward strand.
TACAGCCGGCATGCTCGCGAAGCTCCGTTACTCTTAGTTGCTCACCATTTAAACTGGTGATGTGCTCACCCACCGGATATTCCACTCGACTCAGCGGCGCACCTTCCACAGCATAGGTGCGCTGCTCACTGGCGGCCGGGAAACTCAGCGTCACCCGCCGGTTGGCAGAGTCCACCACAATACCCAGGCCAAGCTCGGATTCCGTGCTGCTGATCCAGCGCTGACCGGGAACGAATTCTGGTACTGCCAATTGATGTTCTCCGTGAGATTTAAAAAGGGGAGTATTTTAGGCAGTTCACTGTGAATAAACCAATTAAACCGCGTGCGACCATAGTTCTAAGTATCAGCGTCTCGAAGATATTCATTAATCAGAGCCGCCAACGTACTTTCGCCTATATTTATCGTAATGTCTTGTTGCTAATGATATTTTCAAGCACTGGTGAAATCTTAACTGGACAGGAGTAGTCAGATATGAATTTGTCCTCTATAACTTGCATGTC
>JBGTHR010000176.1:0-3719 GCA_041746095.1 Gammaproteobacteria bacterium
AGCGGCGCCTTACCTTCTTCCGGCCCTTCCTGGCTTGAGTTATCGCCTTCGGCGTTCTCCTCTATCGGAATATCCGCAGCGTCACTTGATGGCGTAGCATTTTCCGGAATTTTCTGAAGGGATTTGTCATCAGCGGCGCCACCGTCTGTATCGACATCATCTGTATCGACACTAGGCATCTGAGATTGCTCTCTCTGGGTCTCTACCGTATCAATTACGCTGCTTGATGTCGGACGATGCGCCGCAAGATATGCCAATCCAAGGCTGTTGATAAAAAACAGCGCAGCGAGTACAGCGGTCATTCGGCTGAGGAATGAGGTGGAACCCTGTGCCCCGAATATAGTGGAAGACGCGCCACTACCAAATGCCGCGCCTGCATCGGCGCCCTTGCCATGCTGCAGCATTACAAGGGCAATGACACCTATAGCGAGTAACACATCAACGCCAATAAGAATACTGTAAAGACTATATATCATGGAGTAAATTCGGCAAGCTGGGACCCTTTTCTATATTAGTAAGGGTCTATATTTTTTAAAGGTCTATGTTATGGGGATCTACGTTTTCGGGGTCTCTATTCTCAGCCTGCGTCACAGATGGCCAGGAAATCCCCGGCAGTCAATGAGGCTCCGCCAATCAGACCGCCATCGATATCCGGCTGAGAAAATAATTCATGAGCATTACTGCCCTTGACACTGCCGCCATAGAGTATACGCGTTTGTTGCGCGATTGAAGCATCATGCTGGCTGATATGTTCTCTAATAAACTGATGCATTTCCTGAGCCTGTTCTGATGTAGCGGTTTTGCCCGTGCCGATCGCCCAGACGGGTTCATAGGCGATAACAAACGTATCCAAAACGGCATGTTTATGCTGAATAACGGCATTCAGCTGCCTCGCGACGACTCGTTCAGCCCGGCCTTCTTTGCGTTCTTGGAGAGATTCGCCCACACACAGAATGGGCACGAGAGTTCCCTTGCACACAGCCGTAAATTTGTCAGCGGTAATCGCATCAGTTTCGCCATAGAGGCTACGACGCTCGGAATGTCCGACAATGACATACCGGCAATCAAATTCTTTCAGCATCGGAACTGAAACCTCACCCGTAAACGCGCCAACATCCTCATTACAGACATTTTGCGCACCTAGCGCCACCCGGCCACCCTTAAGCATCTGTTGAGCTAAGGGCAGATAGACATAGGGTGGACATACGGCGACTTCAGCCGTAACAGATTCAAGGTCACCCACAATCCCGGCCAGTAATGACTGCACCATCGCCAGCGAGCCATTAAGCTTCCAGTTTCCGGCAACCAGCAGCTGGCGCATTGATTCCCCTAGAGTAAATAAAGTTAGCGAGACGTTGAAAAGGTCTAACCACCCATTTCCAACGCGTCAAGCCTTGCATATGCCTATACTTGACTATGGCAAAGCGCGAAAGCTTACCGATTGCGGCAATATAAATCAATTTTGCAGTCAAACAGAATTGGATTCTGCCTGCGGATTCGTGGCTTGACCAACAATGAATGCGATATCCTGGGCAATCCGCTTCACCAGCGTATCATCTTCACCCTCGACCATGACCCTTACAAGCGGTTCAGTACCAGACGATCGCAGGAGAATGCGGCCTTTCCCCGCCAGCTGGTTCTCGGCTTCACATACGGCTCGCTGCACGGGCAATGAGTTTTTCAGATCAGGCATTACTTGAACAGGGACGTTAACCAGTTTCTGAGGGTATTTGTGCATTCCCATCTTCAATTGCCGCAGACTCTTGCCAGCGGTCACCAGCCTTTGCAATACCTGTAAGGCTGAAACAATCGCGTCTCCAGTAGTAGTCTTGTCAAGACAAATAATATGTCCGGATGACTCTCCGCCCAGCTGCCAGCCCCGCTCCTGCATGGTCTCCATTACATACCGGTCACCGACTGCGGCCCGCGCAAACGGTATACTCAGGGACTGCAAGGCATGCTCCATACCCAGATTGCTCATTAATGTGCCTACTACACCGCCATTGAGCTTGCCTTCCTGATGACGGGCCTGAGCGATAATGAACAGTAATTCATCGCCATCCACCACCTCGCCGCTATCATCCACCATAATAAGCCTGTCACCGTCGCCATCTATCGCAATGCCGAGATCTGCCGAATGCGCAAGCACAGTATCGACCAGACGCTGCGGAGCGGTGGAACCACATTCCTGATTGATATTAAGCCCGTCAGGATCAGTACCCACGCGAATAACCTTAGCCCCTAGTTCTTTGAAAACACTGGGCGCGATGTGATAGGTAGCGCCATGGGCACAATCCACAACCAGCGTCAGACCACGCAGTGATGTGCCTGTGGCGACTGTGCTCTTGCAAAACTCAATATATCGGCCTGGCGCATCGTTTACCCGCTCGGCCTTTCCCAGGCTGTCGGATGGCATAGTAACCATGGGTTGATTGATTTCCGCCTCAATAGCAAGCTCGACCTCATCCGCAAGTTTCACTCCCTTGTCCGAGAAAAACTTTAACCCATTATCATAATAGGGATTATGCGAGGCGCTGATCACGATGCCGGCATCGGCGCGAAATGTCCGGGTCAGGTACGCAATTCCGGGCGTCGGCATCGGCCCCAGCAAACGCACATTAACTCCTGCGGCGATTAGTCCCGCCTCCAGTACGGCCTCAAACATATAGCCCGAGATTCGCGTATCCTTACCGATTAATACTGTATTGCGTCCTTTTGAGGCAAGTACCCGCCCAGCCGCCCAGCCCAGTTTGAGGACAAACTCGGGGGTCATAACACCTTCCCCTACTCTGCCCCGAATCCCGTCCGTTCCGAAATATCTTTTTTGCATTATTTATATGGGATTAGATCAATAAAAAAACCCCTGCGGAATACCGCAAGGGTATGTTGTCACTTATCCAAACCACCTGTTCATGACCTGTCCTTTAAATGACCTCACAACACTGTCGAGAAAAAGTATCTGAATATTCCAGCGCACTCGATGACTGATTTATCTCTCTTGTTAGGCCTGCCTAGCTATGACGAATCGTATATATGGCGGCAGACAATACTAATGCAGGCTGGCTGGCCCACCGATTTTGTCTTTACCCCTATCCTTATCGTCCTCATCATTAGCGGTCGCCGCAGGAGAGCCCGAATCTGAATCATTATCACTCCAGTCCTCGGGAATGCGTGGCTCCTTGCCTTTCATGATGTCATCGATCTGGTGAGTGTCTATGGTTTCAAACTTGATCAATGCCTTCGCCATATTGTGCAAAGTACCAATATTTTCTTTGAGTATCCTCTCGGCGCGCGAATAGTTTGAATCGATGATGCGACGAACCTCTTCATCAATAGCATGGGCTGTTTCATCCGACAGGGTCTTGTGTTGCGTAACCGAATGCCCGAGAAAAACTTCGCCATCGTCTTCACTGTAGGCAAGTGGCCCCATCTTGTTAGACAGGCCCCATTTGGTGACCATGTTGCGTGCAATCTCGGTGGCGCGTTCAATATCATTCGAAGCGCCGGTAGTAACTGCATCCTGACCGAAAATCAGCTCTTCGGCGATGCGCCCGCCAAACAGGCTGGAAAGCTGACTCTCCAGGCGTTGCTTGCTGTGGCTATAGCGGTCCTCCTCAGGCAAAAACATGGTAACGCCCAATGCCCGACCACGCGGGATGATGCTGACCTTATAAACCGGATCATGCGACGGCACGCTGAGACCGACAATGGCATGTCCC
>JBGTHR010000177.1:0-5925 GCA_041746095.1 Gammaproteobacteria bacterium
ATAAACATGAGTTTTAGCCCAGAACAACGCCTGCCAAAGCGACGCCTGAACCAGCACGCCAGATGCTCGAACAACATGCGCATTAAACTACCGCTGTTAATGGCCTGTGCGCTAATGCTAACCAGCAGCCTTTGCCACGGCCGCTCGGATGATCGCGAAAAACCGTTGAACATTGAGGCTGACACCGCAGAAATAAACGACAGCACGGGTATCAGCATCTATACAGGAGATGTCGTGATCACACAGGGTACGACCATACTCAAGGGCGATGTCGTTACTGTCACAGCCCCTGGACAGGATATCGACAAGGTCGTTTCGGTAGGCAAGCCCAGCACTTACAAGGAAACTACCGATGAGGGTAAACAAGTACATGCCGAGGCCCTTCGAATGGAGTTCATCAGGCCTGAAAACCGAATAATCCTGTTGCAAATGGCCAGAATTGAGCAAGGTGGCAAAACGTTTGCGAGCGACCGTATCGTCTACCATACGCTGGACAGGCGTGTCGATGCCGGTGACAAGCAGAATCGCGTAAAAATGACGATCATACCCGAGAAAAAGGATCCCAAGGATTCTGGCTCAGAAACCGCGCCACAGTAACCGAATAGCATGATTATTTTCCATTTGCCGGTATTGCGGTGAGCGAATTACAGGCACAGCATCTGGCGAAAACGATCAAGAAGCGCCAGGTCGTTCAGGACGTCTCGCTGTCGGTCAGTAGCGGCGAGGTTGTCGGTCTGCTTGGACCCAATGGTGCGGGTAAGACCACCTGTTTTTACATGATCGTGGGTCTGATCCCTTGTGACAAAGGCCAGATACAGCTGGATAATAAAACGCTGACCAGCCTGCCCATGCATGCCAGAGCAAGATTGGGGGTGGGCTATTTACCCCAGGAGGCCTCGGTGTTTCGTAAACTCAGCGTGGCCGACAACATTCTGGCGGTACTTGAGACACGCAAGGATCTGGACAAAAAGGCTCGCAAAGATCATCTGCAGAGCCTGCTGGAGGAATTACAGATTGAGCATATCCGCGAGTCGCATGGGATCAGCTTATCTGGAGGAGAACGTCGGCGCGTCGAGATTGCACGCGCGCTGGCGGCGGAACCGGCCTTTATTCTGCTTGATGAACCGTTCGCCGGGGTTGATCCGATTTCGGTTATCGATATACAGCGTATTATCAGTCATCTGAAACAACGCGACATCGGTGTATTGATCACCGATCACAATGTGCGTGAAACTCTGGGTATCTGTAATCGCGCCTACATCCTGAGTGACGGACAGGTGATTGCGGATGGGACACCGGAAGCAATTCTGGATGATGCCCATGTGAGAAAGGTCTATCTGGGAGAGCATTTCCGCCTGTAGATTCCGGGCTGACCATGAGTCGGGAATCCCGGGAAGCAGTTCCTGTGCAGTCAGATTCGCATTCAACCGGTGTTTTGCGATCTCCCGATTCCGCTCAGTATATAATACATGCGTACAATGGTCAGTCGATGCGCGCTGTTTTCGCCAGATGCGAGTATCGGCGAAACGTCCCGACCGTCCATTTAAACTGAATCATTTTAATTCTATTCACCGTATTTTTTACAAGAGTTAATCATTTGCTACTGAATTTCCAATGCTGAAACCCTCCATACAATTACGTATCGGCCAACAGCTGGCAATGACTCCGCAGCTGCAACAGGCTATTCGCCTGTTGCAGCTGTCAACTCTGGAGCTGCAGGCAGAAATTCAGCAAAACTTTGAAAACAATCCAATGCTGGAAACTCAGGAGGATGAGGCAGACCAAATCGAAAATGAGAGTATGAATGGTGAGGACAAACCAGAGGTTGCTCATAACGAGAAAGTGGAACCCGCGACAGTAGATGCGGGTGGTGACAACGAGAACCTGAGTGATGAACTGCCAGTTGACAGTAACTGGGACGATATTTACGACATGCCCAGCAGTTATTCAGGCGGTCAGGACGGGGCAGACCGTGATGTATATGAGAATCAGAGCGGTTCAAGTGAGACACTTCAGGATCGCCTGCTATGGCAGATTCATTTGATGAATCTGAGCGACACGGATCGCGCAATCGCCGTGGAGATTATCGATTCGAGTGATGAAGATGGGTCTCTGTCGGAACCCCTGGAATCGATACACAGCAACATGGTAACGGATCTGGATATTGAGCTGGATGAGGTCGAAGCCATACTGCATCTGGTACAGCAATTCGATCCGATGGGTTGCGGTTCGCGCAATCTTTCCGAGTGTCTGAGTCTGCAATTACAAAAATTATCCCCGGACACCGCGCTGCTGAATGAAGCCAGGGCGATAGTGAATGAGCATCTCGATATTCTCGCTTCCAGAAATTTCAAGCTGCTGATGAGACGACTGAGTCTAAATGAGGCCGACCTGCAGCAGGTCGTAGCACTGATCCAGTCGCTGAATCCCCGCCCCGGATCTCAGCTGAACAACCGGGTTCCGGAGTATATTGTCCCCGATGTCAGCGTATTCAAGCAGGAAGGTCAATGGAGGGTCGAGCTCAATCCCGACATCGCGCCTAAATTACGCATTAATACCCTGTATGCGGGAATGATAAAACGTGCGGATAGCAGTCAGGATAACTCCTACATGCGTAATCAATTACAGGAGGCCCGATGGTTCATTAAGAGCCTGCAAAGCCGCAACGAAACACTGTTAAAGGTCGCGACTGCCATTGTTGAACATCAGCGGCGTTTCCTGGACTATGGTGAAGAAGCCATGAAGCCTCTGGTATTACGCGATATTGCGGAGCAGCTGGAGATGCATGAATCCACTATATCGAGGGTGACGACACATAAGTACATGCACACCCCCAGGGGTATCTATGAATTCAAGTACTTTTTTTCCAGTCATGTCGGCACTGCTGATGGCGGAGTCTGCTCCGCTACGGCAATACGTTCCATGATCAAAAAGCTGATCGACGAGGAAAATTACACCAAACCCCTGAGTGACAATAAAATTGCGGTTATACTAACCTCCAAGGGCATTAATGTTGCTCGCCGCACCGTCGCAAAATATCGTGAGGCCATGAATGTGCCGCCATCCAATGAACGAAAGCGCATAAATTGACAGGTGTGCTATTAAACAAATTATCGCATTACATGCATTACTGACCGAATCCGGTCGTCTTGAATGCACATTTATATGCCCATGCTTACGAGCGTCAGTTACGTGAGCCATCGGTCAACTACCCTGTAATCCCAAGCCAAGGAGAATGCTATGCAAATCAACCTGACGGGCCACCATATTGATATCAGCCAGGCATTGCGCGAATATGTCAACGGAAAATTCGAGCGGCTGGAACGTCACTTTGATCATGTCATCAATGTCCATGTCATTCTGTCGGTCGAGAAACTCAGGCATAATGCCGAAGCCTCCATGCTGGTCAGCGGCAACAAGTTATTTGCTGATGCCGTCGACGAAGATATGTATGCTGCAATCGATAACCTGGCCGACAAACTGGATCGTCAAGTCATCAAGCATAAGGAAAAACTCAAGGACCACCACCGCACCGAGGGCTCACACCGTAATTTAGCCTGATATTACAGGAAGTTAGCAGCGCCCCTCATAGGTTTGAGACACATGAATATAAACGACCTGCTGGCCACTGATCGCATTATCTGTCAGCCCAACACTAGTAGTAAAAAGAAGGCGCTGGAAATTCTCAGCGAACGTCTTGCAAACCACCTCGGCAGTCGCACACCAACCGAGATCTTCGATGCCCTGATCGCTAGAGAGCGGCTGGGCAGCACCGGGCTTGGGCATGGCGTCGCTATACCCCATAGCCGTATGCCGGGAATGGATACAACCATAGCTGCAATCCTCAAGCTTGATCAGGGAGTGGATTATGACTCACCCGATAGCCAGCCAGTGGACTTTATGTTTGCGCTGCTGGTGCCGGAAGAGGCCACCGAGGAACATCTGCAATTACTGGCGCGACTGGCTGAACTGTTCTCAGACCACCAGTTCATGCAGGCAATCCGCTCGGAAACGGATCCGCAGGGATTACAACTGACTTTGAGCCGGCGAATCACGCATCGCGCTGCTTAGCCGCAAATTCACTGCGCCATATTATGTCTGCGCCTGAACGCGCCCGTTGCAGAATGTTTGACGAATTTGAGATTCAGCTTAGTTCAGATTCAAGCCGTCATGCAAATACGTTCGGCTCACAAAAGAGTGGCGTAATCGGGCCATGACTGAAGCGCGCGCATTACGCCTCCTGGAGTCTATCCATGAGTGAACAACTGACCGTACAAACGCTATTTGAAGACATGGCGTGGCGGCTCTCGCTGAAATGGTGGGCGGGTCGGCAGGGTGCTGATCGAACCTTCACGGAAAACAGTAATACCGGCGATACTAGCGCCCTAGTCGGCCATTTCAACCAGATACACTCTAATCAGGCGCAGATCCTGGGCAAAACCGAACTTACCTATCTTGCCAAATTGCGCATGATTTCCCGCCAGGATGCCTATCAGCAGCTGTTTGACAGCGATACGGTATTGATCATCATTGCCGAGGCGCAGCAACCGCCTGAGGAATTCAGCACGCTGGCGGAGGAACACCGAATCACGATATTGCTCAGTACAGCGACCAGCAATCAGATTATCAACCACCTGCGCTACTACTTCACGCACACACTGGCGGACAAAACTACCCTGCATGGCGTGTTCCTTGAGGTCCTGAGTATTGGTGTATTACTGTCGGGTGACAGCGGTGTAGGAAAAAGTGAGCTAGCTCTGGAACTTATCACTCGCGGACATCGGCTAATTGCCGATGACGCTCCAGAATTCGCCCGCATCGCACCGGATATTATTAACGGCACATGTCCACCCATGCTGCAGGATTTTCTCGAAGTGCGTGGGCTGGGAATCCTCAACATACGCGCCATGTATGGTGACAGCGTGATCAAAAATGGCAAATACCTCCGCCTTATCATTGAATTAAAACATCCTCAAAATCACACCGAACTGAATGAGGATCGCCTTAACACGAAACAGCGCACCCGTAATGTGCTGGGCCTTGAAGTTCCGGTGTTTTCATTGCCTGTCGCCCCCGGGCGGAACCTTGCTGTACTGGTCGAAGCAGCTGTGAGAAATCACTTACTCAGGCTGAATGGCTATCGTGCTGGCGATGACCTCATTGCAAGACAACAGAAACTGGTGTCTGAAGACCAACACTAGTTGTCGGTATCGCCCATCTATATATCCACGCCAGCATTTCTGATCCGCCAATCAACGGTAAAATAATGAGACTTATAATCGTTAGCGGACTGTCTGGTTCCGGCAAATCCGTTGCCCTGAATACGCTTGAGGATCACGACTTTTATTGCATCGACAATCTATCCCCGGGATTACTGACCGCGTTTGTCGAACAACTCAACAGTTCAACGCTGAAGCTTTATGACAAGGCTGCTGTCGGCATTGATGCACGCAGCAGCGAAGCCGACATGGAGGTATTCCCAGGTATTATTGAAACCATCAAGGCCAGCAAGCTGAATGTGGAGATTGTCTACCTTCAGGCAGAAATCAATATACTTATCAAACGCTTCAGTGAGACACGACGTAAGCATCCGCTTACCCGGCAGGGATTACCGCTTACCGACGCGATTCGTAAAGAGCAGCAATTGCTAAGCAGCATTGCCTCGTGCGCGGATATCAGGATTGATACCAGTCAAACCAATGTACATGAGCTGCGTGCACAGATTCAGGAGAGATTGTGTAATAATACGTCGGCATCGCTATCACTGCTGATTCAGTCCTTTGGCTACAAAAATGGCGTACCTTCGGACTCGGATTTCGTTTTTGACGTACGTTGTCTGCCGAACCCATACTGGGACGTCTCACTGCGTGGCCAGACAGGACTGGACAGCCGAGTCGTGGAGTTTCTGCAAATGCATACCCAGGT
>JBGTHR010000178.1:0-4328 GCA_041746095.1 Gammaproteobacteria bacterium
CTGCATCAGGGTGCGGTTGGAACCGGTGTTGATATTGCTACCGGCCTGACACGAAATGGTGTCTGGACAAACAGAATAACTGATGTGCACCCGGATACAGGAGTTTCGATAGAGGCAATCCAGATTCCACACTGGGATACGATCCTTTTGCTGGCTTCACGTTGTTACGAGATCACCAGGCTGGGTTATATGGGAGTGGATATTGTCCTGGACGCAAAATTTGGTCCGCTTTTACTTGAGTTAAATGCGCGTCCCGGATTGAGCATACAGCTGGCGAATCGCCTGGGCCTGCTCAATCGATTGGAGATGGTCGAGTCCTTGCCGGAGATTTCTAAATCACCTGCTGAGCGTGTAGAAATTGCTAAATCATTATTTTCCACAAAACCTGTACAACCGGACAGATAGCTTGACCCGATAGTGGTTGATAAATAGCAATTCATACAACCCGGTTCTGGCAGCCTTTCCTCTGGCATCAGACCCAACAAAGTCTCAATCTTGGCATGGCGCGAACCTTGAAGAGTACGTCAGGTCTGAAACATACTGTTAACCATTTATTAAGTATAGGGCGTTATCATATAGCTATGATCACAGATGAGGTAATTCTAAGAAACGGCGCAATCATTCATTTCTGCGTGCTGGTCTTTCTTATTATCACCATGGGTGTCTGGGAGTCGGTTGCACCACGCCGCAAGTTAGTAATGGCGCGCTGGCAACGCTGGAAGAGTAACCTGGGCATACTGGTTACCGGCACAGTACTGATGCGTCTGATATTTCCCGCCGCTGCTGTGGGCGCCGCTGCAATAGCCTCAGAATATGAGTGGGGCGTATTTAACCAGGTCAGCCTGCCGGACTGGCTGACAGTGCTGGTGTGCGTTTTGATTCTGGATTTCGCCATTTACTGGCAGCATGTTGCATCTCACGCCATGCCTTGGTTATGGCAATTGCACAAGGTGCATCATGCGGATCTGGATATCGATTTAACCACCGGCCTGCGATTTCATCCGCTCGAAATTCTGCTATCAATGCTCTACAAATATGCGGTGATCTTTCTGCTTGGCGCGCCTGTGCTAGCAGTATTGATCTTTGAAATAGTACTGAACGGAACTGCCGTGTTTAATCATGCCAATGTCCGTCTTAATAAGGCAGTGGATAATGTGCTACGCTGGTTTCTCGTCACTCCTGATATGCACCGTGTACATCATTCGATAAAGATTTATGAAACCGACAGTAATTTCGGTTTTAACCTGAGCATCTGGGATCGGTTGTTTGGCTCGTATCGCGACCAGCCTGAGAACGGTCACGAGAATATGCTTATCGGGATTGAACAAATGCGGAATCCCGAACAAAATCGATACGTGCCGATGCTGCTTTATCCGTTTAGCAGCAAGCTGCAAATCCGGCATTGAGTTCAGCAATTCCTGTTTAGTGGTGTAATGACCGATTTACTGACCATCATCATTCCGGCACTGAATGAGGCGGATGAGATTAGAACCTGCCTGCAATCATTACAGTCATTGAGACAGCATGGCCATGAGGTCATTGTTGTCGATGGTGGCAGCCAGGATGAGACTATCGCGCTCAGTTACCCACTGGCTGACCAAGTGCTCCTGTCACCGCGTGGGCGTGCACAGCAGATGAATCTTGGCGCGCGAAATGCCCATAATGAAATGCTGCTGTTTCTGCATGCCGATACTCTGCTCTCAAACATATCTGCAAATCGTCTGTCTTCCACATTAAATTGTACGGGAAATTACTGGGGACGATTCCAGCTATGTCTCTCCGGGGGGAAATGGCAGTACCGGATTATTGAGACACTGATTAATACGCGTTCGATGCTGACAGGGATATCTACGGGCGACCAGACACTGTTCGTTACTCGATCACTGTTTAACAGGGTCGGTGGATTTCCTGATATCCCTTTGATGGAAGACATCGCGATCTGCCAGCGATTAAAGCATTACTCGCGTCCCATCTGCCTGCACGACACAGTGGTGACTTCAAGTCGGCGCTGGGAACAAAATGGCGTCATACCTACCATCCTGATGATGTGGTATCTGCGGCTGGCCTATTCGATTGGCGTGAGTCCACGCACACTCGCCCGACATTATTATACCGTAGATGTCGGACAATAAATGTCTGATATTGATTTCGGGTATGTGCTTTTGGTATTTGCAAAGGCCCCACAAGCGGGTCATGTCAAGACGCGGCTGGCGCCGTTATTAAGTGATAACGAGTGTGCGAACCTGCACGCAATGCTCACCCGCCACACCCTGCAGACATTCTGCACGGACAGCGCCTGTAATGTAGAACTGTGGTGCTCACCAAGTACCCGACATGGTTTTTTTGTGGAGTGCGAGAATAACTATTCCGTTAAGTTATGCACACAGACTGGCGAGCTTCTGGGCTTGCGTATGTACAACGCATTGCATGATGCACTCACTCGATATGAACGTGCGATTATTATCGGTACGGACTGCCCGAGTCTGAATTTTGAATATCTGTATTCAGCTATGCAAAAATTAAAACAAGGCTGCGATATTGTTATCGGCGCAGCACAGGATGGCGGCTACGTTCTGCTGGCTGCGAACAGAATTGACCGCTTATTATTTACAGATATTCAATGGGGAACTGAATCGGTGCTGTCCGAAACACTTGCCAGACTTGAAACCCTGTGCTGGAGCTATTCGATACTACCAGAACTCCGTGATATCGATACACCTCGTGACTTCCATGCATCGCTGGAGAACCCACTTACAGCCAAGCTGCTTGAGCCGTTCGCTGCCCGTTTACAGGTGACTGAGTAAGTGTTTTAGCAGTAAGCCTCTCTGAGTTGACCAGTTGTGCTGCATGCTCTATAACACCGACATCTGCATTAGGCCGATTAGCCTGTTCGCTTAGATGGCGTCGCCAGGCCTTTGCTCCCGGCATACCACTAAACAATCCCATCAAGTGTCGAGTGATAGAAGATAAGCGCACTCCGGCACTGAGTTGCCTTTCAACGTAGGGAAGATACTGATCTATTACTTCATGAGGTGTTAAATAATATTTTTTTTCGCCTGAATAGAACAAACGATCTACCTCATGCAGTATAAACGGATTGCTGTAGGCCTCCCGGCCAATCATTACGCCATCAATCCCAGCACTGAGATCGATGGCCTGCTGCATCGACAGAATGCCTCCATTCAGAATAATTTCGAGATGCGGGAAATCCTGCTTCAGCCTTAACACGCGGGCATAATTCAACGGTGGAACATCACGGTTCTGTTTAGGGTTCAATCCCTTTAACCAGGCCTTGCGGGCGTGAATAATAAAGGTTCGGCAACCGGCTCGCGAGACCTGATCAACAAACGTATTCAAGGCATCGTGAATATCCTGGTCATCGATACCTATGCGGGTTTTGACCGTGACCGGCACATTACTCGATTCACACATGCTAGAGACGCAATCCGCCACTCGTTCAGGCTCCGCCATCAGGCAGGCGCCAAATCGGCCGGATTGCACTCGATCACTCGGACAGCCCGCATTGATATTGACTTCGTTGAAACCCGCCTGCGCGGCCATTTGTGCACAACTTGCCATCTCCTGTGGATCACTGCCGCCCAACTGAAGGCCAAGCGGATACTCGACGGGATCATGGGCCAGGAAGCGCATTGAATCTCCATGGAGCAAGGCGCCTGTTGTGACCATTTCGGTGTATAGAAAGGCGTGACTGGTGATGAGCCGCAGAAAATAGCGGAAGTGCCTGTCCGTGCACTCCATCATCGGCGCTATACACATGCTGTGAATGGAATTCATATCTACTGCAATCAGCTATATCTGCCTTTTATATAGTCATAGACTGCAAGCAGGCCCATCGCCTCCCCACCCTTGGGCCTGCCGTGTCGATGGCGTGTGTTCCACGCCATAATATCGAAGTGCGCCCAGTCCTGACCCTGCGGAATAAATTCCTGTAAAAAAAGTGCGGCGGTAATAGCGCCACCATAGCCACTTGAGCTGCAATTGACGATGTCAGCAACTTCACTGTGCAACTCATGGCGATACGGTTTGTGCAAAGGTAAGCGCCAGATGGGTTCACCCGATTGTTCGGATGCGCGCATCAGGTCCGCGGTCACGTTTTCTGAATTACAAAAGAATGCTGGCAGTTCGGTTCCCACCGCCACACGAGCAGCACCCGTCAGAGTGGCAAAATCGATAATCAGTTCAGGTTTGTCATTTGATGCCTCGAACAAAGCATCACAGAGAATCAACCTACCTTCGGCATCGGTATTATCGATTTCAATCGACAACCCCTTGCGCGAACTCAGAATGTCGCCAGGGCGAAACGCATT
>JBGTHR010000179.1:0-11140 GCA_041746095.1 Gammaproteobacteria bacterium
CTCAAGGCTGCATCCTTGAAACTCAAATATTCCTGATAAATATACTTGCTGGCTTATGCTGAAATGCTATAGATAAGAAGTATGCCAATGGCAAGCGCTAAATTAAATGTTGATTAACACTGCTAATTTTATCCCTTGCTAATAAATTTCAGACTGGCTCATCCTTGTTAAACGGAAGCATGTTTTATGGGTAGTACAAGAAACATGGGATTGTCGCGCCTGGTGTTTGCAACCCTGAATTCGATGAAGGGTTTCAAGGCGGCATGGTCAAATGAGGAGGCGTTTCGTATTGAGTTTTGTCTTGCAATATTGATGATACCTGCAGCGTTCTGGTTGGGTACGGACATCATCGAGAAGTTGCTGCTGATTGTCAGCACTCTGATAGTCTTATTGACGGAACTATTGAACTCTGCTGTTGAAGCGGCGATTGATCGTATGGGCAGCGAACACCACCCGTTGTCAGGCCGCGCCAAGGACATGGGGTCTGCAGCAGTGTTTATCAGCCTGACGCTGGTGGTGACTGTCTGGGGATTAATTATACTGGATCGATTTACTGGACTGCCCGGTTAGTCTGAGCAACTTCATATAAAAGTAGTGTTTAGCCAAGTACGACCAGATTTAGACTCGTCAGAGCAATCATAAATCCAATCGCCCCTCCCGCCAGCACATCCGTCGGGTAATGCAGGCCCAATATCACGCGTGACAAAGCGACAAGTAGCGTAAATGGCAATACTATCCAGCTAAATAACGGATCAAACGCGATCATCATCGTACTGAATGAAACGGCATGCAGTGTATGACCGGAGGGAAAGCTGTACCGGTCAAGTGGAAGTACGCCACACTCTATGATCTGGTTAGACAGATACGGGCGTTCCCGCACAAGCCTCTCTTTCAGAAGCTTGTATACCAGTAAACCTGCAAGTCCGGTAACAGTTATTTGTAGGGCAGGATAAAGTGCGCTATGGCCATACACGACTGGCATTAGTGCGATTGTGGCGTACCAGAAAACACCATTACCCAGTCGGCTTATGATAGCGAAGAATCTATTGATGATGCGAAATCTACCCGTCCGGTTGAGGAACATACAATAAGGTAGTTCGACAGCATCGATTCGGCTGAACAGCGAAACAATGGAATGCTGCGGCACCGGTGTTCTCCGGCAGTTTTACATGATCGAATAATGCTGGCCTAATATGACGTCAATATGATAAAAATTTTAAATTTTTGTTAAATAAAGATTTGTACTTTATTTCTGTACAGACTTATAAATAAATCAGAAATCAGAGTCAATTAAATGCCAGATGACTGAAGAACTGTTGTGTGCTGGCCTGCCATGATCGGCTCAATGCAAACTGTCTGGCAGTCTCGCCATCAAGTTTAAGAGCTTCTCTCACGGCTATTGCAAGATCCTCATGCATTATTCCAGTCTCTCCCTGTTTGATGATATCTACAGGACCTGTAACAGGATAAGCGGCAACTGGAATGCCGCAGGCCATGGCTTCAAGCATGACTAATCCAAAGGTATCGGTGCGGCTGGGAAACACAAATATATCTGCTGCAGCGAGATAACTGGCCAGTTCATCGCCAAGCTTTACGCCGGTGAACGTCACGTCGGGATGCTTTTTTTTCAGTTGATTAATATCTGGACCATCACCCACGACATACTTTGAACCAGGTAGATCAAGTGATAAAAATGCCTCGATGTTTTTTTCAATGGCGACTCGCCCCATATACATGCTGATTGGGCGTGTGTCGTTCAAATAGTTTTTACTGCGCGGATAAAACAATTCCGTATCGACTCCACGTGACCAGTCAGCGAGATTTTTGAAGCCGTGTGTGATTAGCGTATTACGTTGCGATTGAGTCGCTACAAGCGTGCGCGTGGCTGCACCATGAAACCAGCGTAATACGGCGTAAGAAATTCTCAGAGGTATGGGGGCGCGAAGGCGTATATATTCAGGAAATTGAGTATGGTAAGAGGTCGTAAACTTAAGATTATATCTGCGGCAATAGCGTCTTGCAGCATACCCAAGTGGACCTTCCGTGGCGATATGTACAGCGTCTGGATTGTACTGAACCAGTAGATTCCAGACTTTTCTCCCGGATCCGATAGCCAGCCTTATCTCCGGATACGTCGGCATGGGTATTGTACGGAACAGATTCGGGGTTATAAAATTTACCTCATGCCCTAGACTGCGAAGTGTATCGCCTGTTTTTACAAGTGTAGTAACAACTCCGTTGATTTGCGGTTTCCATGCATCGGAAACAATGACAATTTTCACGCAATATTCTCTTTAAGCGCCTCGCAATACTCATCATTGCTAAAGGCGTATTGCTCATCCGCCCAGTGAATGATTTGCAAACCACCATCGTGGTTTTCGACCATAGCGGTACAGCTTTCCACCCAGTCACCATCGTTACAATACAATATGTTGTTGATTTCCTTGATTGCTGCGTGGTGGATATGTCCGCATACCACGCCATCAACATTGTGGCGTTCTGCTTCGCGGCTGATCGCCTGTTCGAAGTCGCTGATTACGTTGACGGCATTTTTTACCTTCTGTTTCAGGTAAGCAGCGATAGACCAGTATGGACAGTCCAGTTTGCGCCGAATGAAATTCACTACCCGGTTTAGTTGTAACAGAATGCCGTAGGCGACATCACCCAGATACGTAAGGAGTCTGCTATAACGGATGACGCTGTCAAATTCATCGCCATGCAACATAAGCAGCTTTCGCCCATCCGCTGTCAAATGAATTGCATTGCGCTGTATCTTGATATTACCGAGAGTCATACCAATATAGTCACGAAAGAGCTCGTCATGATTACCAGGAATATAAATCACTTGCGTACCATGTTTGGCTTTGCCTAGTATTGAGCGAATGACATTATTATGCGCTTGTGGCCAGTAAAGACTGCGTTTCATTGCCCACACGTCAATGATATCACCGATCAGATAGAGGTATTCGCATTGTGTTGCTTTGAGAAAGTCCAGTAGATAATCAGCATTACAGCCTTTAAAGCCTAGATGCACATCTGATATCCATATTGTGCGGAACTTGAGTGGATGTATCCTGCTTATGGAAGCCATGTCACGTTCGCCTGTTGATGCATGCGGCGTGAGCTTGACACAGTCATATGAAATTATTCCTACAGTTTTTTGAAGGTTTAATTACAGAGATGTTCAAGTTACATAAATCTGTATATAAAAGAGTCCACGCCCAGCGGAGGGGTCAGGCGTGGACACCACTGAATTGCGCAGATAGTTTGATGCTATCAAACTATGATTGAATGATGCATGAGTAAGGTTAAGGTATTATTAATTATAAAAGGCTTGGCTTATCGGAAGGCCTGAATGTTCCAGAGTATTCTTCAGATCATCAAAGGCATTTTTTGGGGTAGTCAAATGCACATAGATCGGCACCGTGAACGTTGATATTCGTCCAGCGTGATGTATGCAGATTCAGATGGACAATGCCGCAGGTCGGTACATTGTCGATAAGATCGGAGGTTAAATAGTTGCTCAGCTCTGTGATCGAAGGGTTATGCCCAAAACATGCAACTTTGGTGTATGCATCATCCAGTGTTTTAAGTACATTAAGCAGCTGTATATAAGATGCTTCATATATCTCCTGACCAATGACAATGCGCTTTTCTGAGTAGTCCAGGGCCATTGCAAACATTCTGGCTGTTTCAAGGGCGCGCTTGGCTGGGCTTGAAATTATCAGATCTGTATCGATGTGCTGTTTTGCGAAGAATTGCGCCATGGCGGGTGCATCTCGCTGCCCGCGATCGTTTAGAGGACGCTCAAAATCTATCAGGTTTTTATCATCCCAGCTCGATTTTGCATGCCGAATCAGGAATAGAGTTTTGTTGATTGTCCGCGGATTCACAGTTTTAGCAAGTCTCTGCTGCTGTACTTAAACAGCTAGCTCTTCCAGTAATTGTAATTGAGCCGTGCG
This sequence comes from Gammaproteobacteria bacterium, assembly GCA_041746095.1. Lineage (GTDB taxonomy): Bacteria > Pseudomonadota > Gammaproteobacteria > JBGTHR01 > JBGTHR01 > JBGTHR01. The sequence goes on from JBGTHR010000179.1 coordinate 3,963, forward strand.
GCGTTTGCGCACGCCAGGCTTCAGGCGTTTGTAGCTGCCGTCTGCCTGTAAAACCCATGCATTGGTATTGTCATTAAGGTAATACCTGAAGGATTCCTTGATCACCCTGTCTTTCAGCCCCGCGTCCTCGATTGGGAAACAGGTTTCAACACGGCGAAAGAAATTTCGCGGCATCCAATCGGCGCTTGAGGCAAACACCTCGGGATCTCCCTGGTTGAGGAAATAAAATATTCGGGAATGCTCCAGGAAACGGCCTAACACGGAACGCACATGAATGTTGTCGGAAACTCCGGAAATTCCCGCGCGTAGTCCACATATACCGCGGATGATGAGCTCAATCTTTACGCCGGCCTGGGATGCCTCATACAGGGCCTTGATTATCGTTGGCTCTATCAGTGAGTTCATACGCGCCATGATGTGAGCCTCATGACCATTTCTGGCATTTGCTGTTTCGCGCTGTATCTTGTCTAACATTTGCCTGTACAGCGTAAACGGCGCCTGTGTGAGTTTTTTCAGTTTTGAAACGCGGCCTAACCCGGTCAGTTGTTGAAAAATCTTGTGAACGTCTTCACCGATTACACGATCACAGGTCAACAGTCCGTAATCGGTGTAGGCGCGAGCCGTACCAGCATGATAGTTGCCGGTGCCAAGATGAACATAGCGCTTCAGCCCGCCTTTCTCTCTCCTGACTACCATAATCATTTTGGCATGCGTCTTGTGACCCACGACTCCATAGAGGACATGCGCGCCGGCATCCTGCAGATGATTGGCTAGTTTGATGTTGGCTTCTTCGTCAAATCGCGCGCGTAATTCGATGACTACGGTAACTTCCTTGCCCCGCCGCGCAGCCTCGATGAGGAATTCAACCAGTTCAGATTGTGAGCCCGCACGATAAAGTGTTTGTTTGATGGCGAGCACATTGGGATCGCTGGCAGCCTGACGTACAAAATCAATCACTGGTGTGAACGATTGATAGGGGTGGTGCAGTAAAATATCACGTTTACTGATACTGTTGAAAATATTACCAAGATTAGTGAGTGAGTGTGGCACCGACGCGGTGAAAGGAGTGAACTTCAGTTTAGCCAGGTCTACGGATTCATGCACCGCCAGTAAGCGATTGAGATTGACCGGTCCGTTTACCTGATACAGGTCCTTGGGTTGCAGTTTGAATTTGCGCATCAGGAAATTGATGGCGCGTAATGGACAGTTATCCGCAACTTCAAGGCGCACGGCATTGCCGTAATTTCTTGATGGTAATTCACCCTCCAGTGCAATCAGCAGATCATCGACCTGCTCATCATCCACATACATGTCACTGTTGCGCGTAACGCGGAACTGAGCACAGCTTTTGACTTTCATACCAGGGAACAGATCACCGACATGCGCATGTAATATGGATGACAGAAAGACAAAATCATAATCCCCTTTGGCGATACTGTTGGGCATGCGAATCACGCGTGGCAGGGAACGCGGCGCCTGCACGAGGGCCATACCGCTATCACGGCCAAATGCATCCTTGCCTTCCAGAGTAACGACGAAATTCAAACTCTTGTTGAGAATGCGGGGGAACGGGTGAGATGGATCAAGTCCTAGAGGACTGAGCACAGGTAATAACTGTCGAGTAAAATACCGGTTCACCCACTGCGCCTGCTGAGCACTCCATTGGTTGCGCCTGACAAAGCGTATGCCGTGATCCGCCAGCATCGGGATCAGGGTGTCATTCAATACCTTGTACTGGTCATCAACCAGAGTGTGAGTCTGACCTTGAATCAGTTCGAGCTGTTGGCCAGGCGTCATGCCATCCGGACCTATAGCGCTTACGCCCATGGACAGCTGCTGCATCAGCCCCGAGACGCGTATCTCAAAAAACTCGTCCAGGTTGGTGCTTGAAATACATAGATAACGCAGACGTTCAAGCAGCGGAATACTGTCATCTTTTGCCAGTTCCAGCACGCGCTTGTTGAATTCAAGCACGCTCAGCTCGCGGTTTATGTAGAGCTCCGGGCTGTTCAGATCGATATCTATAGTCGCTGCTTTTGCGGCGATGGCTTGTGTATCCATTATATGATGCACATCTACATGATTGGCGATAGTGATAATTTTCTCGGATGATATCTTACAGAGCGTTATTCTTCGCCTAAATCAGGCCGATATGTCGAAAATTAACAGTGTTTTTTTGCGTAGATTGAACCCTCTGCGCATCGTTGAGCGGGTTATTAACAACCAGGTTCACCGTTTCTGCTGAGCTACGCCCGGCTAGTTTGCGGCATACACCTCGTCAAATAGCTTGCTCAGGTCGGTATGACGCACATCCTTGCCCTTGACCATATAGACAACATACTCCGCGATATTCTTGGTATGGTCTCCCACACGTTCCATCGCCTTGATGATTAAAACGATGTTCAGTGTATGTCCAATATTGCGGTAGTCTTCCAGTATATATGTTGTCAGCCTGCGCATGGCCGCCTGGAATTCATTGTCCAGTTCAAGATCCCATCTGGCGACGCGGATCGCCTGATCAAGATCCAGACTGTCGAATGAATTAAGCGCGTCTCGAAGCATGGTGCGCGCCATTTTCCCCATGGCCTTGGCATCCCGCAACATTTTCTTATCCAACGGGGGGTGTTCTGTATTGGTTATTTCGATGACTTGCCGGCTGATCTTGACAATCTCATCACCCATGCGCTCCAGTTCGGTGATCACCTTGGCGACGGATAGTACAGTACGTAAATCAGTGGCTACGGGCGCGCGTCTGGCCAGAAGTTCCAGAATCTCATGGTGGATGCGGACATCCAGCTCATTGACGTCTTTATCGCGTATGATAATGCCGTTAGCCAGATCGATGCTAAGACCTTCTAGTAAAATGATGGACTGGTCAACCTGAGCCAGCACCAGGCCGCCCATTTCAAGCACCATGCCGCGTAGATGCGCCAGCTCGCCATCATACCGCTTGACGGTATGTCCCTCAGTATGTTCTGTCATTTGGCCGTGAGATTCATGATCCGGTTGCCGCCATGCGGGTATAGCCGCTTAGCCAAAACGGCCGGTAATGTATTCTTCAGTCAACTTATGTCTGGGGTTGGTAAAAATCTGCGAAGTGGGTCCAACTTCGATCAAGTCGCCGAGATGAAAGTAGGCTGTCCGCTGCGAGACACGCGCCGCTTGCTGCATGGAGTGGGTGACGATGACTATCGAATAGTTTTCGCGTAACTCGTCTATAAGCTCTTCAATTCTTGCCGTGGCGATGGGATCCAGGGCTGAGCAGGGCTCGTCCATCAGGATGACTTCAGGGCTGACGGCAATCGTGCGTGCGATACACAGACGTTGCTGCTGTCCTCCCGAGAGACCGGTGCCCGGTTGATCCAGTCTGTCTTTCACCTCGTTGAACAAACCTGCACGCTCCAGACTGGAATGTACGATCTCATCCAGCTCGGTCTTGTTGTTGGCCAGGCCGTGTATGCGCGGGCCATAGGCGACATTTTCGTATATCGATTTGGGAAACGGGTTGGGTTTCTGAAATACGATGCCGACTCGTGCGCGCAGCGGCACCACATCGATGTTTTTGGCATAAATGTCCTCGCCATCCAGGTAGAATTCTCCGGTAACCCGGCAGCCATCAACAGTATCATTCATGCGGTTCAGGCAACGCAGGTAAGTGGATTTCCCGCAGCCGGAAGGACCGATAAGAGCGGCGACTTCGTTCTTGGCAATATCCAGACTGATATCCTTTATGGCTTGCTTGGCCCCATACCAGACATTGACATTGCGAGTCGTCATGCGCGGATTATCTACCGTGATAGTGCCTACGGTTTCACGGCTATCCCGGTCTATCTTGGCGCTACCGATAGCCTTGACAGGGTCAACGGGTTTGCTCAGCGCGGCATTTCTCGCCGGGGTTTCGGCAGTAGTGGTTTCCATAATCTGCTCCTGGTAGAAGACGTGTGTTCGTGCTCTGAATCACAAATTTTATGAGGTTTTTAAGCGAAGAAGCAATTCGGGTTTCTTATCCACAAGCCGACGTAACTATTACCCTCAAGCGGTACGCCAATAACCCGCATCGCAAGGAATCTTGTGAAAAACCTCCACTCAAACATCCTACAACTGACCTCTGGCGCCGGACAATGGTTCACCAGCGTTTCTCAAAGCGTTTGCGCAACATCACTGCCAGGCCATTCATCAGTACAAGAAAGGCCAGTAGCACCATGATGGCGGCAGAGGTGCGCGCCACGAATGCGCGTTCCGGGCTGTCTGCCCAAAGGAAGATCTGTACCGGCAGCACTGTGGCCGAATCGAAGATACCACTCGGGACCTCAACGATAAAGGCCACCATGCCAATCATCAGCAGCGGCGCGGACTCACCCAGAGCCTGGGCCATACCGATGATAGTACCTGTCATCATGCCCGGCATGGCTAGCGGCAGCACGTGATGTGTGACGGTTTGCATCTTGGAGGCGCCTATACCCAGAGCGCCTTCGCGTATCGACGGTGGAACGGATTTGAGCGCAGCCCGGCTGGCAATAATGATAGTCGGTAATGTCATCAGGCTCAGTACCAGACCGCCCACCAGTGGCGCCGACCGCGGCAGGCCAAAGAAATTGATAAATACTGCAAGACCCAGCAGACCAAATATGATGGATGGGACAGCCGCCAGATTGTTGATATTGACCTCTATAAGGTCAGTCCAGCGATTTCTGGGCGCGAATTCTTCCAGGTAAACAGCAGCTGCCACTCCGATCGGGAAAGACAACAGTAAGGTAACCAGTAGCGTCAGCGCAGAGCCAACGAGTGCGCCGCGGATACCCGCCTGTTCGGGCTCGCGTGAATCACTGGAGGTAAAGAAAGTGCTATTGAACTGCGACTCAAGCTTGTCCGACTCTTCAAGCTGCCGCAGCCAGTCGACCTGTTCCTGAGTGAGGCGGCCACTGCTACCGGCTTCCGCATACAAGTCCGCCATTTGCAAAAAGGAATCGACATCATCATCCACCGGCAGCCAGAGCATTTCCTGGGCGCCGATTAGTCCAGGATCTTCCAGGACCCTGTTGCGCAGTGTAAAGTCGGCGCCAGAGCTGATCAGGGCGTAGAGTCTCCTCAGTTCGGAGCGGTCGGATACCTGTGGAAACAGTTCACGCAGGGAGGACTTGACCAGGGCGGCATAATTGGCGCCCGAGAGGGCATCCAGGTCACGAGTTCCCTCCGGGTCAATTACCGAGGCATCATAGGTGATCGGCAACTGGACATGGGTGTAGGTGAAGGCAGGCAGACCCTTGCTGATAATGCTGGCCAATAATACCACCAGAAATAACAGCCCAAGCGCGACGGATATGATTCCATAGATGCGAAATCGCTTCTCTGCCGCATAACGTCTGCTTAGTCCAGCTTGTACGATATCTTTCGCGCTGGCCGGGAATTTGCTGGCAGGCATATCAACCGGTAGCTTATGGGTATCAGTCATTCGTATTGCTCCCGATATTTGCGCACTACGTATAAAGCGATCACATTAAGACTGAGTGTAACGACAAACAGCACCAGGCCCAGCGCAAATGCCGCCAGGGTCTTGGTGCTGTTGAATTCCTGGTCACCCACCAGCAGAGTGACGATCTGTACTGTTACCGTGGTGACCGACTCCAGTGGATTGGCTGTCAGATTGGCAGCCAGTCCGGCAGCCATTACGACAATCATGGTCTCGCCTATGGCGCGCGAGACGGCCAGCAGAACTCCGCCTACGATGCCGGGCAGAGCGGCCCTTAATACCACCAGACGTATCGTCTCGGATTGTGTAGCGCCCAGGCCATAGGATCCATCACGCATGGATTGCGGGACCGCATTGATTACATCGTCTGATAGTGATGAGACAAACGGAATGATCATTATGCCCATGACCAGCCCAGCGGCGAGGGCGCTTTCAGATGACACACTCAGGCCCAGCAATCCTCCGCTATCACGAATCAATGGGGCAACAGTCAAGGCCGCAAAGAAGCCATAGACCACGGTAGGCACACCCGCCAGAATTTCCAGCAGTGGTTTGACTACGGATCGAAATTTGCGGTTGGCGTATTCCGAAAGATAAATGGCTGACATCAGTCCTATGGGGACCGCCACCAGCATGGCGATGAATGAGATCAGCAGGGTGCCGACAAACATTGGAACCGCGCCAAAGGAACTTGACGAGCCGACCTGATCGGCGCGAATTGCGGTTTGCGGACTCCACTTCAGGCCAAACAGGAAATCTGTCACCGGCACGGCCTGGAAAAACCGTATTGCTTCAAATAAAACCGATAAAACGATTCCGATGGTTGTCAGAATCGCGATAGATGAGCACAGTATCAAGAGTAACTTGAGAATATTCTCGACATGATTTCGCGCCCTTAATGCGGGTGAAATCGAGCGCCAGGTTAATGCGCCGCCCAGCATTGCCAGAACGATGATAACCACAGCGAGCGCCAGACGGCTGGTCTGCTGCAACTGAATATAGTGATCAATCGCAGGCTTCAATGATGGATCAGGGTCGCCAAAGGTGTTTCCGGCGACTTCGTTATGCAGGTTGTTGATGACCAGATTCAGACGTGATTCCGGCAGGTTTTGAATCTCGGCAGGCAGGTCGGGAATCACAAGGTGCGTGATGATATCGGTCTGAAATGCGAGCCATAGCCCTAGAATCACCAACGCTGGAATCGCACACCAGAGCGCTGTCAGCGTGCCGTAGTACCCAGGCAGGGAATGCAGGGATTTCCTGCCCTGATCCGCATGCGCCAGACTAAGCGAGCGGCTACGGCCCAGGCCGAAACTCACTAGCGTAAGTATCAGTAAAACAATCAGAATGGTGGCAGGGGACATGATCGCGTGTGTGGCTGACTATAACGTCTCCCAAAAAACGGTCGGCAAGGCGCCGACCGTCCAACACTTCATGAATCTACTTCGCCGTTAGCTTCAGCGAGGTCAGGCTATTAACGCTGCTGGCTACACCAGTGCGTTCGGAATCCGGCAGAGGAATCAGGCCTTTATCTGACAGATAACCGTCCGGTCCCCAGGCCTTTTCGCTGGTGAACTCGGCCAGGTACTCCTTAATACCAGGAATTACACCGATGTGCGCCTTTTTGGCATAAAAATACAGGGGACGTGATACCGAATATTCGCCTTCCGCGATGGCCTCAAATGAAGGTTCTACACCCTCAACTACT
>JBGTHR010000180.1:0-2666 GCA_041746095.1 Gammaproteobacteria bacterium
GCCTCGGAAGATATCGGCAACGCTGACCCGCGCGCCCTGTCACTGGCCGTGACCGCAACAGAAACCTATCAGCGGCTGGGTTCACCCGAAGGAGAATTGGCCATCGCCCAGACCGTTGTCTATCTGGCCTGTGCGGCAAAAAGCAATGCCGTCTACACGGCTTTCAATGCAGCTATGGCTGATGCAAAGAGTTCAGGGTCGCTGGACGTACCGCTGCACTTGCGCAATGCGCCTACTACGCTGATGAAAGATCTGGGCTTTGGTGAGGCATATCGCTATGCACACAATGAAGACGAGGGCTTCGCCGCCGGAGAAAAATATTTTCCGGATGAAATGGAGAATCGATACTACTACCAGCCCGTGGAGCGCGGACTGGAAATCAGAATTCGAGAAAAGCTTGACAGTCTCAGAGCTAAAAACCAAACCCGTCAGCAGGATTAAATCATATCGCACTGATGAGGTTAATTCAGTTTAAAGGATATCAGACAGTCTCTTGAGATGAGACATAACCTGCCTCGCCATTAATCGTGGCGCTGCTTCGGACAGGGATCGCACGTGTCAAGGTATCCAGTATGGGGCACTGACTTTCCACCGCGTCTACCAGTCGTTTAAGTTCTTCTTCGCTGGCCGGACTCTGGATGATCGCCTCATACTGAATGCCGGTAAAACCTGGGGGTATGCTGGCTTCTTTGCCCATTCCCAGCAAACCTCTCAGGTCCAGGTTGCCTTTCAATTTGACCTTGACCCCGTCAAGTGGAATATCCATGGTCGCCGCCAGTGCGGCATACATGATTTCCTGGCACGAGCCCAGAGCAGTGAGGATCAGATCCGCTGGGCTCTGGGCGGCGTCTCCGCCGCCAAATGCTGCGGGCTCATCAATGGTTACAGGTTCGAAATGGCGCACGCGGGAGGTGCATTTAACATCGCCTTCCCAATCGACCTCGGCCCTATAAATAATCTTGGCAGCATCAGGATTCTTTTCAATAGCCGCGACTGTTTTCTGGACCGCCTGCTTGACGCTTTGTTGTGACATCCTTACTTCTCCCGTTTTGGAGTTTAACCAAATGATTTGAATAGAGTCCAAATTTAATATTGGAGAATCAATTCTGACTGCCTTCTGACCTATCTAATAACATCAAAGATAGTGAGTTTCGCAATTCACTCTAAGACATGAGACGAGTTATTGAACATTAGTGCATCGTATCGCGAACCACTGGTGGTGGTATTGTACCTATTTCGAAGGCATCAGGCACCGGATAGGCAATCTGTTTTTCATTATCTTCTAGAAATTCCAGATGGCTGATCAGATCCTCAGAAAGCTCAATAGGATGTTCTGAGCCAGCATAATGGCCAAATGCAATATCCGGATGTTTTGCTACGGTATTTTCAACCCAGTCATCAAGGCTTGTATTGATCTTTTCAGCGCCGGGTCCATCTTCTTTGCCCTCTTCCCAGCTTTGCAGTACCGATTTGCCAATCAGTTTGTTCAATTTGTCGGGTGAATTTGCAATCACATCCTTCCAGAAATTCACCGCAGCATTACTTGCATGAACAAAATCATTGGCTACATAATATTCTTGCCCGCTCTCCAAAGTTAATATAGGTAAAACCTTGTCTTTTCGTACTGATATTACGGCCAGCTTTTGCTTACGCTCGGCTTGTTTATCGAAATATATATGCATTGGCATTCTCTCCTGTACATTCAAATCAAAACTATCTTCGACTGATGAAGTGCTCTGTACTAGAACCAGGGATAACTGTATTAAATTATTATTACTAGAACAGCTCAGTCTCTATTAAGATCACTTTATTCAAGATCAAACTGCACAGAGTATTAATTCAGCAAACAATTGACGTAAATTCACTTGAATACGAAGCAAAACATATGCCATATTTATATATGAAAAGACACTGGAATGAAATTGTATAATTGACTATATGGCAGCCATATTAATAAAGTTAAGAGTATATGAGCAAAACCGAACTCCAAGTCGTCTGGCTACTGGCCATTCAACGGCGGCGAGGAAATGCTCACTATGGCTATTCCATAAAAAAAGCCGCAATGAGCGGCTTTGTGATTATATTTCTGAGTGCTTGCCGGAGCTTTTAGCCCAGGTAGCCGATCAGAATTCCTACTGAACATTTTTCCAAACATGATTATTCGGTTTGGCAATACTTCAGGTAGATCCAGTCAGCTATTACCGGGCTTGCATAGCAGTGTATTCCGCTTCGCTGAGCTGTCCATCTTCGTCTACATCTATCGCCTTGAAATCATCGTTAATAAACGGAACGTTTTCTGCCTCGCTTTCACTGATAACACCGTCACCGTCGAGGTCGACGTCTTTAAAGTCAGTACTCTGCATGAGATTAGTCTGGGCAGCAGCATATTCGGATGGACTGACATTCCCGTCACCATCGGCATCAACGCGGGCAAAGGCTACATCCAGTGAGACGGGTGATACCTTTGCTTCACGCTCGCTAATGACACCATCACGATTGAGATCCATTGTTTCAAAGTCGACCTTGGCAAGATTGGTAGTGGCGGCATCATATTCCCTGTCACTCAGCACGCCGTCCTGATTTGTATCCAATTGAGTGAAGTTCTTGCTTAATGCTGGGGATTTGTCCGCTTCCTGTTTGCTAATCGTACCATCACCGTTGGTATC
>JBGTHR010000181.1:0-4922 GCA_041746095.1 Gammaproteobacteria bacterium
GACAACCGAGAACGGGCTGGGTCAAAGCACATGCATAGGCATTGGTGGCGATCCTATTTGCGGCATGAATTTTATCGATTGTCTCAAGCTGTTTGAGCAGGATGAGCAGACCGAGGCGATGATCATGGTGGGTGAGATCGGTGGAACCGCCGAAGAAGAGGCAGCCGAATTTATTCAAGCGTATGTGAACAAGCCCGTGGTCGCCTACATCGCCGGCGTCACTGCGCCGCCCGGCAAGCGTATGGGCCATGCAGGCGCCATTATCAGTGGCGGCAAGGGTACCGCCGAGCAGAAGATTGCGGCGCTACGCGCCGCTGGCGTGACAGTGGCCGAGTCACCAGCCGACATAGGTGATCGCATGCTTGAACAGCTCAATGCTGCATGAGTCAGGTCATGAGCGGCAATCTGAGAATGACTCTGGCACAGCTCAATCTGCTGGTCGGAGATGTCGAGGGGAACACTCGCCGAATTATCGACAGTGCCAGGCAGGCGCGCGATCAGTACCATGCTGATCTGGTAATATTTACCGAGCTCAGTCTGACGGGCTACCCGCCAGAGGATCTGCTGTTTCGGCCAAGTTTACTGGATCGTGTTGAAGAAGGTTTGGTTTCGTTATGCCGGGAAGTCCAGGGGATTGAGATCGTTCTTGGTTTACCGTTGCGCCATGATGGCAAGCTCTACAATGCCGCTGTACATGTTCGTGATGGTAAACAGGCTGCTCGCTACTTCAAGCAGATCCTGCCCAATTACGCGGTTTTCGACGAAAAACGGTATTTCATGCCGGGCGATCAATCCTGTGTTGTGGATATCAAGGGAGTGCGAGCCGGGCTTACGGTTTGTGAAGATATCTGGGAGCCTGGACCTGCTCTGTCAGCCAAACAGGCCGGCGCGCAGCTGTTAATCAATATAAATGCCTCGCCGTTTCATATCGACAAGCAGGGACAGCGTCTGCGAGTGTTGCGCGAACGAGTCGCGCAGGCCGGATTGCCTATAGTCTATGTGAATCAGGTCGGTGGTCAGGATGAACTGGTGTTTGATGGTCAGTCCCTATTGATCAATGCACAGGGCGCAGTCGATTATCGCGCGCCTGCTTTTGAGGAAGGTCTGTTCAACATTCAATACCACGCGGATACGCAGACATTTATGTCCGAATCAGAGACGGCCGCTGCCGATTTACAGACTGACATCGAGTCCTCGCTGTATGCCGCATTGGTGTTGGGGGTCAGGGATTATGTTGTCAAGAACGGCTTTAGCGGCGCGGTAATTGGTCTCTCAGGCGGCATCGATTCCGCACTGACACTTGTTATTGCGGTAGATGCACTGGGTGCGGAGAATGTCCAGGCAGTCATGATGCCCTCACGTTACACTGCCGACATGAGTCTGGAGGACGCGCGTTGGGAGGCCGAGGCACTCAGTGTGGCGTACTCGGAATTGTCCATAGAAGCCACCTTCAATGCCTTACTCGCGGCACTTGAGAAAACATTTGAGGGGCTTGAAGCGGAGACCACCGAAGAAAACATGCAGGCCCGCATACGCGGCACACTGCTGATGGCGATCTCGAATAAATCGGGCAGAATGCTGCTTACCACCGGTAATAAGAGCGAAATGGCCGTGGGTTATGCAACCTTGTACGGCGATATGGCAGGCGGCTATGCGCCCCTCAAGGACGTCTACAAGACCATGGTCTACCGGCTTGCCGAATATCGAAACCGTATCAGTACACATGGCAGAGAAGTCATACCGCAACGCGTGATTACCCGCCCACCCTCGGCGGAACTAGCCGAGGACCAGAAGGACGAGGACAGCCTGCCGCCCTATGCAATACTGGATTCGATACTCGCGATGTTTGTCGAACAGGATTACAGCGTGCAGCAGATTATTGAGGCCGGATTTGAGGCGGAGACGGTGAGAAGCGTGGCCGGCATGGTGCTGAGGAATGAATACAAGCGCCGTCAGTCTCCGCCCGGGGTTAAGGTCACGCAGCGCGCCTTCGGCAAGGACCGTCGATATCCGATTACCTCAGGATATCGATGTAAGTGACTACTGGGTCTTAATACTTTAAACAGCCTGCAAATCTAAGGGGTCTGGCGTTTTTCGCAATAGAGTGTTCGGCCGCCCACGGCAGATAGTAAGCGGTCCTTGAAATCAATATCACAGTCTTCGTCGACCACCGTGGTCGCGACAGACTCCACGGCGAGCTTCTCAGGCAGGCAGTTTGCATCCGCGGAACTACGCCCAAGGCTCTTGATCTTCTGGCCAAAAGATCTTTCGCAATTGGATTCAAGTATTCCGTCCTCTCCGCGAGTGGCAAAGCTCGGGTAGTTCAGCCGCAGTACTTTCATGCTGTCTTCAGCGAGATCGTTGAGACCAAGCTTCTGGTAAGCGTTAGACATGCTCATCAGGGCTTGCGGCATGGTATCCGCGCCCTGATATTTCTCCATTACATATTTGGAGCGATTCACCACTGCGATATAGGCGCCCCGGCGCATATAAAAATCCGCGACATGCATTTCATGTTTGGCAAGCATATTGCGGACAAATACCATGCGCTGCCTGGAGTCCGGGGTATAACGGCTGTCCGGGTAGTTAGTCACCAAAAGGTTAAAATCATTGAAGGCCTGCTGCAAAGGCTGCGGATCCTTGTCAGAGGGATCGCGGGGTATGACGACATTCAGTATGCCATTGCCGCGATAAAAATTAGTCAGGCCCTTTATATAGTACGCGTAGTCTATGCGCGGGTGTTTTGGATTTAATTGTATGAAACGGTCAGCGGTGGCAATGGCTGAGTCATACTCTTCATACTTGTAGTATGCGTAGGCCGATTCCAGTTGTGCCTGCTGGGCATAATTGCCAAACGGGTAGCGGGATTCCAGGGTTTCATAATTCTCAATGGCGCCCTGATAATCTTTACCATCGAGTTTGGCTCTGGCGCGGTTATACAGTTGTTCAGCAGACTCGGTTTCAGGGATCTCTTCCGAGTCTGATTTTTTGTCACCGCCAAAGAAGGAGCAGCCGCTAAGCGCTAAAATGGTAATGGCAATTAATGTGTGTTTCAGGACATTCATGATGCGGTTGGATACAGGCTGCTTCATAATAGTTCGATAAATTCATTATAACGGATAATTACCTTACTGTACTTTATGCAAGCTGAAGACACATTAAACTGTACCGTGCCAGATGAAATCGCCGGGCAGCGGCTCGACAAGGCGCTCGCACAGCTATTTCCAGCCTATTCGCGGGCGCGGCTGCAAAATTGGGTTCGCGAAGGCCATGTGCTGGTTGACGGGACAAAATGGCGGACGCGGGATGCTGTGCAGGGGGGAGAACAGATCATCATTTCGCCCCAGCATGCTGAGCCGTTAATATATGAGCCAGAAGTCATCCCTCTGGAAGTGGCATTCGAGGATGAACATCTGCTCGTCATCAATAAACCGTCTGGTCTGGTCGTGCATCCAGCGGCCGGTAACTGGCATGGTACTTTGCTCAACGCCCTGTTGTCTCACGCGCCCGCACTCAGGCGCCTGCCTCGGGCCGGGATTGTGCACAGGCTCGACAAGGATACCACTGGCCTAATGGTGGTGGCTAAATCAGAAGAGTCGCATCACAGTCTGGTCAAGCAGCTGCAGGCGCGTGACATTCACCGAGAGTACCTCACCGTTGTTAAAGACAAGCTGGTGGCTGGAGGCAGCGTTGAGACACCGATTGGCCGACATCCTGTGGATCGTAAGCGCATGGCCGTAATATTGAATGGTAAGCCTGCCGTTACACATTACCGAGTCGAGCAACGCTATCGCGCACACACGCTGCTAAGAGTCACGCTGGAAACTGGCAGGACTCATCAGATTCGCGTCCACATGGCGCATATTCGGCATCCCGTGTTAGGCGACCCCGTTTATGGGGGTAGGCAACAGCTGCCTCGAGGCGCATCCCAGTCACTGATAGTAATCATTCAGGGGTTCAGGCGTCAGGCGTTGCATGCATGCGGATTGGGCCTGACCCATCCGGCAAGTGGTGATTCCATGCAATGGCGGGCTGATTTACCTGCTGACATGCAGATGCTGGTTAATGCTTTGAAGCTGGATCTTGATGACCATAACGGCCATTCATAACGATGTTTTTTTTGCGCACATTAAGGGCGTCGAGTGAATACAACACCAATGAATTGCATACTTCCTGACTGGCCCGCGCCACCGCGAATTCGTGCGGCGGTGACGCTGCGGCAGGAAGGAGTCAGCAAGGGACGCTATGCGTCATTCAATCTGGCGAATCATGTCGGAGATGCCCCGGTGTGCGTTGAGCGGAATCGCAGCATATTGAAAGAATATCTAGGCAGGAATTTACAACCAGTCTGGTTGCAGCAAGTACACGGCATCACAGTCGTAGATGCTGGAAGTTGTGAGACTGGTTTTGCGGCCGATGCATCGGTAGTGTTTGATGACAAGGCAATTTGCGCGGTGCTGACTGCTGATTGCCTGCCCGTCATGTTTTGCGATCAGTCGGGCAGCCGGGCGGGTGTGGCGCATGCGGGCTGGCGGGGACTGGCGGCCGGTGTGCTGGAGGCGACGGTACAGGCTCTGAACTGTCCACCAGCAGAGTTAATGGCCTGGTTAGGGCCGGCAATCGGCCCGAATAGCTTTGAGGTGGGTGAGGATGTCCGGAGTAGCTTTATCCGTTACTCAGCCGAGTGTATTGGGGCGTTCAGGTCAAATGGAGCAGGCGATCATTGGCTGGCGGATCTCTACCAGTTGGCGCGTCTGCGGCTTCAGGCTATGGGAGTTGAACATATCTATGGAGGTGGTTTTTGCACATTCACGGATCAGCAACGTTTTTATTCGTATCGTCGGGATAAAGACACCGGCCGAATGGCGAGTCTGATCTGGTTGGCCGACTAGGATTTTCCACTCAATCAAAGTATAGAATGG
>JBGTHR010000182.1:0-2167 GCA_041746095.1 Gammaproteobacteria bacterium
CAAGATTGGGGTAGTTATTGACGTCTTCTTCCAGTAACGAGATCTGAGCCTCCATAGGCATGTCATAGAATGCCGACAATAATTCCTCGGGATACTCTATTCGATACAGATCCTTGACTCGAGTATTGGCATAGTCGAGCAATTTGCGGTCCAGAATTTGCCCGCTGTGGGGCGAGCGTATGGAGATACTGTGCATGACCACCCAGGGTTTTAGAGGTTGTAACTGCTTCTTGGTAAAACCCAGCCCGGACAGGACATTATAGACGCGCTCAAACAGGTTCCCGCCAATCACAGACTCCAATGTCTGGCCATCTTCCAGACGCACGTAAGCGCCAAGACCGACTCCGCTTTGTACCGAGTTGGTCGGTCCGCCGGTTAATTCAGTCGTCGCGTAGTCATCAGGATAGCTCTCCATCGCAAAACTTGAGGATTCATCAATCGCCTTTTTGACCTTATCCGGTAGCGCCGTAATCCGCGCATCGTTCATATGCACTGTGCCGAGAATGTGCCCTGCGATCTGGTTATCTTTCTCCACTTTCCAGAACAGCCCTTGAGTAAATCGCTCGGTATGGAGGGGTTTGGCAACTGCTGCGTTGTTGTCGGCAGCTGGGATGAGATCTGTTAGCGCTGGCAGTGCGGAAGACGGCACTAGTAACAGCGCCAGAAGGAACCATTCATGCCATCGAATTTTAGACATACTCACCTCTTCTGTTGCCAAACGGACGTCCCTGTGAGAATAGCGGTACTGATACTCTGTGACAAGCGACGTTTATTTTAAGTAATGGCGGAATAATCACGTTATAAATACCTATTAATCCACAGAATTATCAATGATTACCAGGATTAGCTGGCTGATACAAAACAACTTCAAAGCAATGGCGGCTGAAAGCCCTTATCAATTTCCTCAAACAGATTGGAGACACAGACGCCCAGCAAACGTATGCTGCGCCGTCCGGCTTGAGTGCCAGCCAGCAAATTCGACAGCGGTTGGGCAATCTGCAGATAGCTCTGTACCGGACAGTCGAATGTCCTGCTGCGTGTCACCTGTTGAAAATCGGCATACTTTACTTTGATCGTAACCGTCCGCCCGCTCAGACCCTTGGTTTTGAGCAGATCCGCCACTTCGAATGCACGTTCTAATAAGGCATGAAATACTTGCTCCTTTGCTATCAGGTCCTGGTCAAAAGTCTTTTCAGAACTCACTGACTTGCGGCTCCGCCGGCTGGTCACTGGTCTGTCATCAATGGCCCGTGCGGCCTGATGATAGTACCAGCCCATATTACCGAAGGTCTGCATTAAGCGTTCCAGTGACCAGGCCAGCAAATCTTCACCGGTGCGAATCCCGTGCGAGATCATGTCTGCCTCAGTTACTCTGCCGACTCCGTGGAACTTTCTGATGGGTAAACGCTTGACGAAATCGGCGCCCTGCTCTGGCCGAATCAGGTACAGACCATCTGGTTTGCACATGTCTGATGCAATCTTGGCGAGAAACTTGTTGTATGAGATACCGGCAGAAGCGGTAAGTCCGGTTTGCAGGGCAATCTGCTGCTTGATTGCCCTGGCCACGGGCAATGCCATTCCATCATGTTCTGTATTATTCGTCACGTCCAGGTAGGCCTCGTCCAGTGACAAGGGTTCAAATCTGTCAGTGTAATCTGCAAAAATGGACTGAATTTGACGGGACGCGTCGCGGTAGACCTCAAAACGTGGCTTTATAAAGATTGCTGACGGGCACAGTTGTCTGGCGCGCGCCGCAGGCATCGCCGAATGAATCCCGAATTTCCTCGCCTCGTAGCTGCAGGTAGCAACCACTCCACGACGGTCCGGGCTACCGCCAACAATTACCGGTTTGCCCCGATATTCGGGAAAATCCCTTTGTTCAACAGCCGCATAAAAGGCATCCATGTCAATATGGATGATCTTGCGCTGTAACTGTCCGCCGGAATTCACAAATAGCTCCGATTATGGTCTATCGAATATTGTTACTGCTGCCAGCGGATCGACAGAAATATGAAATTTCATTCTTGAGTCTTTAAAACAGTCAAGTATTGATAGACAATAGGCCTGCGGAGGAAAATCCTACACTAGCGCTTATGTTAAACTTGGAATTTGATAATTAATTTTTCCTGAGTGAGATACTGGATATAAAGCCGTTCAACTGCGGCAA
>JBGTHR010000183.1:0-6343 GCA_041746095.1 Gammaproteobacteria bacterium
TTTGTTATTTATTTTTTTAAATGGCAGGTAATAGCCTTTGTCAATTATCTTTACAAGATTTAATAAGTTTCCCGTCATACCTGGGCCATAAACCATAGGTGATCTTATTATGATCAGCTCTGATTTAGTATTACTTAATACAGAGTGAAGCAGCCTTTCCGACTCCCACTTTGATGCCGCATACACATCCGATGGATTCGGTTCATCCAGATGCGTAAAAGGGCGATCCAATGTCATTTCCCCATTCACTTTGATACTGCTTAGATATACGAATCGCTTTACACCCGCACGTGCTGCTGTCTCAGCCAACTTGATCGTGATGTCAACATTGATGCGATATATATAATCAGCTTCAAATCCGTCAGATTGTGTAATCCCAGCCAGGTGAATGACCGCATCAATATCATCAACAATATGACGCCAGTCAACCTCACGAAAATCATCTTCAATCTTATAGTACTCAATACCACGTTCAAGATCTGCATTAACAGCAACACTCCTTGTGCATGCCCTTACAGTATGACCTAGATCAACAAGGTATTGACACAGTGCCTTGCCAACAAAACCACCAGCCCCTGTAACCAATATGTGCTGCATAATCATATTGGATCATCGATTGGCATGTAAATGGCGTGCCCTCTGGTATGTGCTGGATGATAGAAACTGCCTCATGCTTGCAAGATGCCAGCGTAAGAACTGTATATTCCGCCAACTTTTACGCTGGCCATCATGAATGATGAATAAATGAGGGTATAACTGAACAGAAAAGCCTTCAAGCCATATCCTGCTACAAATATCCACATCCTCGTAATAGAGAAAATAGCGCTCATCAAACCCACCAAGACTGTGGAAGACATGAGCGCGGAAAAGCATGAACATGCCTGCAATCCAGTCCGGCTGAATTTCCCCTTCACCTGTGCTGTACTTCCATGCTCCACGCCTACCAAATACTTTCAGAATCAACCGCCAGGTAGTTGGCAATTCGCGCGCACTATCTTCCAGCATTGCGTGCATATTTTGCACCTGAGGGGCAACGACACCAATATTTTGATCGAGCTCAAGCCTCTCAATCAATGGTATAAATACTTCACTTTGCAGTCGCACATCTGGATTTAACACAGCAAAATACTTGCGTTCCTTTGCTATTGGCGGCTGCCTGAAAGCCCTGTTATGATTTTCAGAGAAACCTTTCTGCACCTGATTTTTTAAAATAGAAACTGGAAATGGCAAAGACTCTGGCAATAAAAAAGAAGACCCTGGAACATTTAAAACAATGGTAAATTGCATGCGTGAGGAAGATGGAAAATCCGCCATGTTTCTCAACAACGCATGTATCATATCCTCATGATTATGACTCACTATAGATATGTGAATGTCACGACGAATATCCCCTGTTTTATATTGTTTATCTCTCACAATTCACACCCATTTGACCTGTCAATCCCAGACTTGTATCCAGACTTATTATTCACCAGTCCTTGAATCGGGATCCTCCGTCAAAACAGTATGCAATTTATTTGAGCAACAGTAAGTGATCGACTCTCCCTCGATTGCGTGCAGAACAAGAACACTATTTCCACCTAAAAACACTCAATGTAATCGGAGTCTATAGTCTCCATATCACTGCTTAGCGACTATCAGCATGCAAATATATCAGAAACCCTGATCCCCGTTTTAATCATCTGAACTCAACTGTTCGATCGCAGCATATTAAAACCAGGAGCGCTACTCAGCAGTAGCACATTTTGTCATCAAGCATGCGCAGATTTTGAATAACATCGACCACCGCCTCCCCCAGTATCTGCAAATCTTCCTTTTCAATGATGAACGGAGGCATCAGGTAGACAAGTCTGCCGAATGGCCGCACCCACACTCCACGTTCGACAAACATGGGTTGCACAGTTTTCATATCCACCGGAGCGGCAAGTTCGACTACTCCGATCGCACCCAGCA
The DNA here is from genome assembly GCA_041746095.1 of Gammaproteobacteria bacterium. Taxonomy (GTDB): domain Bacteria; phylum Pseudomonadota; class Gammaproteobacteria; order JBGTHR01; family JBGTHR01; genus JBGTHR01. The sequence continues at coordinate 1,954 of JBGTHR010000183.1, forward strand.
CACGCACTTCACGGACATGCTCTAATGCCTCGCATGGTTTAAGAAATTCGCGCAATGCCTGTTCTATCAGTTCTATCTGCTGCTGCCAGGGTGAATCCTGCAATAACTGCAGACTCGCCAGCGCTGTAGCGCAGGCCAGTGGGTTGGCCATGAATGTGGGACCATGCATAAAAACCCCTGGATGACCGTGCGAGATGGTGTGACTGACCTTTTCAGTCGTCAGTGTCGCGGCAAGCGTCATATAACCCCCGGTGAGGGCCTTGCCCAGGCAAAGAATGTCCGGTGCAATTCCAGCATGCTCACAGGCGAATAGCTTGCCAGTCCTGCCGAACCCGGTAGCGATCTCGTCGGCGATCAGCAGCACATCATATTGATCACACAACTGACGTACCCGCACCAAATAGTCTGCTGAATAAAACCGCATACCCCCGGCGCCCTGCACCACCGGCTCCAGTATGACGGCGGCAATTCGTCCGGTTTGAGTCTCCAGCGCCTCACGCAGAGGCTGAATATCCACATCATTACAAGGCTCGCCGAACCGGCAACCAGGTGAATCCACAAACACCTGCTGCGGCAATATTTGGTTATACAATGTATGCATACCGCTGACAGGATCACATACCGACATGGCGCCCAGGGTATCTCCATGATAGCCGTGACGCAGTGCGATAAACCGTTGCCTGGATGACTGGTCTTGAGCCGCCCAGTACTGAATGGCCATCTTCATCGCCACTTCCACTGCAACCGATCCTGAATCGGTAAAGAACACTGACTGCAAGGGCTCAGGAGTCAACGACACTAATTGCTGGGCAAGTTCGATGGCTGGTCTGTGTGTTAGGCCACCGAACATGACATGCGCCATATCCTTGAGCTGTGTCTCTATCGCTTGATTAAGCAGCGGGTGGTTATACCCATGTATTGCACACCACCATGAGGCCATTCCATCGATAAGTTCGCGCCCATCCGCAAGTTTGAGCCGCACACCATTGGCCGATTGCACAGAAAAAATCGGAAGGTCTGAACCCATGGCGCTGTAAGGATGCCAGACGTGTTTATGATCGGCCGTTAGCCAGTCTGATGATCCGAATTGAGTGACTTCAGTCATTGGGTATTCATTGCATCGCAAATAAATTTTGATGTAGTAAAAACTGATTCCTTAGCTTACTCGAAGAGATCGCTAAAAAGTCATTCTGGACTTATGTTAAACGCTTAATTATTGTCGCACTGTTAGATAAGAATATGTATACTTATTCTGAAAATAAAGGTGATGCCTATGAAAATCAGTGAACGTGGTCAGGTTACGATACCCTTGGTGTACCGGGAGAAATATGGGTATCTGCCAGACACCGAGGTTTCATTCGAGGTACAACACGGCGCCTTGGTGTTACGCCGCACGGCAGGGGCTCAACACAACAGGTTAAAAGCTTTATATGGCATAAAAAAGCTTGGCCGCACCACAGATGAGTTGATGGCGTTATTACGCGATGAATGAATGGCTGGTTGATACCAGTGTTCTACTGGATGTTATCGGCGCCGACTCGGAGTTCGGTGAGCGCTCTCTGGCAACACTGGAAAGGTTACAACAGGATAGTGTGTTAGTCATCAACCCCATCATATATACAGAAGTCAGCGCAGGCTTTGATACACTGGATGAACTTGAAGAAGCACTTCCAGAAACCCTGTTTCGCCGCGATTCGCTACCCTGGGAAGCTTGTTTTCTCGCTAGTCGCGCCTTTATGCGCTATCGCGATCGAAAGGGAAAGAAGACTCGTATACTCGCCGATTTCCTGATCGGCGCGCACGCCGCCACCGCAGGCTTCGGTCTCATATCCCGTGATCGCGGTTACAGTCGTTATTTCAATCTGAGCCTCGTTGATCCTACGCATAAATAAAAGAAGACCGACTTCAATTGATCAATGACTTAGCCCAAATCCACTTCTACGTAATGTTCCAGATGGTCGTCCACTAAAGGTATCCTCGCTTGAGATTGCCTTGCGGCATCTATGCCAGCTGTATTTACGACGACACCATCGACTGTCACGCGAAGCACATGCACTGATTTGTCATCGGCGCACTTGACTATGATGTGGTATACCGTCTCACGATAGCGGTAGTGGATTTTATACGACTCCCAATGGGTAGGGACACACGGTGTAATGCGTAGATGGTCCGTTTCCAGGTGCACGCCCAGCAGGGTTTCGACGGTCAATCGATACATCCAGCCCGCCGCTCCGGTATACCAGGTCCAACCGCCCCGGCTTGTGTGTGGCGGCGCACCGTAAATATCCGCACACATGACGTATGGCTCGACTTTGTAGCGTTCGATCTCCTCTGGCTGGCTACCATGGTTGATGGGATTGAGCAGGGCAAATAATTCCCACGCTCGTTGCCGGTCACCCAGCATGGCGAATGCCATTGTGGCCCAAATCGCGGCATGGGTATATTGACCGCCGTTCTCACGTACGCCGGGCACATAGCCCTTGATATAACCGGGCTCAAGATCGGATTTATCAAAAGGCGGGTTGAGCAGTTGAATGATCCGCGCATCACGTCGCACCAGATGTGTGTCCACCGCTTCCATTGCCTGCTGGGCTCGTACAGGATCGCCGCCATGTGAAATAACCGCCCAACTCTGGCTGATCGAGTCAATCTGGCATTCATCATTATCAGACGATCCCAGGGGCGCACCATCATCGAACCAGGCGCGCCGATACCAACCACCGTCCCATGCGTTCGCCTCAATATTACCGCGCAACATCAAAGCCTGTTCGGTGCAAACCTTGGCAAATGCCGCGTCGTTCTGGCCACGGGCCAGGTCTGCAAACAGTTGAAGATTTTCGTACAGGAACCATGCCAGCCAAACGCTCTCACCTTTCCCCTCACGACCAACGAGATTCATGCCATCATTCCAGTCACCGCAACCCATCAGTGGTAATTGATGTTCGCCAAAGCGCAAACCATGTTTTATCGAACGCACGCAATGTTCATAGAGGCTCGCCACTTCAACCGAACGTTGCGGCAGATCGTAGTAAGCCTCCTCTTCCTGATTCAACTCGCGGCCTTCGAGGAAATGTACTGGCTCGTCGAGTACAGCTGAATCTCCGGTCGCCAGGACATAACGGCAGGTCGCGTACGGCAGCCAAAGATAGTCGTCGGAGAAATGTGTACGCACGCCTTGTCCGTTCGGTGGATGCCACCAGTGTTGTACGTCGCCTTGCAGGAATTGACGCTCGGCGCAACGGATCAACTGCTCGCGGGCGAGCCACGGTGTCGCATGAATCAACGCCATGCTGTCCTGCAATTGATCACGGAACCCATAGGCCCCCCCGGATTGATAATACCCACTACGGCCCCAGAACCTGCACGACAATGTCTGGTAGAGCAGCCAACCGTTGGCCAGCACATCCAGGGCTGGATCGGGGGTCTCCACCTGTACCGCGCCCAGGGTGTGGTTCCAGTATTCCCAAACCGATTCCAGTGCCTGCCGTGCGCCAGCTGGCCCGCCGAATTGCTGAATGAAATGCTGGGCTTCGTCGATGCTGCGGGCCGCGCCGAATATGAACACGATTTCGCGCTCCTGCCCGTCCGCCAGTTCGATCTGGATCTGCATCGCGGCACATGGATCAAGGCCGGCGCCAGTCTTGCCCGACAGCCGTTTGCGGCGCATAGCCGCAGGGCTGGCGAGCGAGCCGTTGCGGCCAATAAACTCCGTACGGTTTCCTGTCACCATACGTTCTGGCTCGCTAACCTGTACAAATACTACTCGATTAGCGCATTCGCGGCCGTAGGAATTGCGGGCAAGCAGCGCGCCGTTATGCTGATCGATTGTGGTAACGATGTGCATCAGATTGGCGTGCCGCCACTCGCCTAACACCAGTTCCCAATACCCGGTTAGTGACAACCGGCGTCGGCGCTTGGAGCGGTTGCGCAACTTCACCACCGCAAACTTCACCGGCGCATCCATTGCGACGTAGGTGGATAGTTCCGAGGAGATACCGGCTTCATAATGCTCAAACACGCTGTAACCAAAGCCATGTCGGCACACATACCCTGTCTGTCTTCGGGCAGGCAACGGCGTCGGTGACCAGAACGCACCCGTTTCCTCATCTCGAATATATAACGCCTCGCCACTGGTGTCACTGAGTGGGTCATTATGCCAGGTGGTCAAGCGGAACTCGTGAGCATTTTCCACCCAGGTATACGCGCTCCCGCTCTCACTCACGACAGTGCCAATATGCGGGCTGGCGATGACATTGACCCACGGCGCTGGAGTGCTCTGGCCGGCTTCAAGTGTAATAACGTATTCGCGCCCGTCAGGTGTGAAGCCCCCCAGACCATTGCAGAAAATACGTTCCCGGAACGCCAGTGGACGAACCGGTTTTTCAGTTTT
>JBGTHR010000184.1:0-2489 GCA_041746095.1 Gammaproteobacteria bacterium
GAATCCGTTTGATGCGGTTCGCAGGATCACCATCTTGCCCGTTGCGGGCTTTAGCCTGGCGTGGCAATTCTCTGCCTCTCTGGAAAAATAACTGTCCGCCAATGTGCGTTACCGCACTGAATTTTTTTCAGTTGGGATAGATACTGTCCGTTAGTTTAGATGAAATTCAGATACATTGAAGTGGTGAGTTTGAAGTAAGGGATAACAAATATGACATTGGCAACTCTGTTGTTAATCGTTCTGATCTTTGTGCTGTTTCGGCCGCTTATAAACCACGCATAAATTTGATCAGAGCATTCGATAATGAGGCGTAGCTCAGCGGTACTTCTAATAGTGAGATTTTTTCGCAAGCTGCTAGGCTGTTTGCCCGCAATACAGGAGCAAACACGTATGTGGAACAATAAACCGGATGAACGCGAATATCGCTCAAACCAGCTGGTCACGGATCCAACCCATAAGATTCAGGCAACGAGTCTGGTCTACCTGTCACTCGCGGATGTGGAAGATACGGACGACATCGGTGGCGGGAGTGTAGAGACAAAACTGGCCTTGCTCGAACTATGCCAGATGTCACTGGCAACACAACTCGGATTGATGGCGTAACAACACTACGCCAATTCAACAATACTTACATTACTGTTATAAGGGTTTTCATTGCACCGGGAACCCCTCTCTCACTCCAATAATTTTTCCCGGTGCAATTTTTTTACTCGCATTTCATGCAGGATATCCGGTTTAGTCTAGAGTCGAACCGGAAGCCTTTCTTTAAGCAACTGATTGACCTGGGCAGGATTGGCCTTACCTTTTGAGGCCTTCATGATCTGTCCGACAAAAAATCCCAGCACTTTATCCTTGCCCGCACGGTACTCCTCAATCTGTTCAGGATTATTGGCAAGCACCTCATCGATCATGGCCTCAATGGCCGAGCTATCGCTGATCTGTTTCAGACCCTGCTTCTCGATAATGGCATCGACTTCACCTTCACCTGCCCACATGAGTGTGAAGATCTCTTTGGCAATCTTTCCAGAGATCGTATTGTCGGTGATCCGTTGTATCAATCCGCCCAGCTGCTGCGCTGAGATTAAGCTTTCGGCAATATCCCGGTTTTCTGAATTGAGCGCCGCCGACAGCTCACCAGTCATCCAGTTCGCCACCAGCTTGGCATGGCCTTCGGCGTGGTCGACCGCCGCTTCAAAATAATCCGCAATCCCGCGCGAGGCCGTCAGCAAGTTTGCATCATACTCGCCCAAGCCAAAATCACGTATAAAGTGCGCTTTTCTCGCATCCGGAAGCTCTGGCAACTGGCTGCGCAGGGTGTTCAGTAATTCTTCACTGACCAGAACCGGCAATAAATCCGGGTCGGGAAAATACCGATAGTCATTGGCCTCTTCCTTGCTGCGCATGGAGCGGGTCTCATCCTTCTCGGAGTCATACAGGCGGGTCTCCTGTTTCACTCTGCCACCACTTTCCAGCAAATCGATCTGCCGCTCGATCTCGAAGTTTATGGCGCGTTCCACGAAACGGAATGAGTTCAGGTTCTTGATCTCGGCGCGCGTGCCAAGGGTTAGTTCGCCAACGGGACGCACCGAGACATTGGCATCGCAACGAAATGAACCCTCCTGCATGTTGCCGTCACAGATCTCCAGGTAGCGCACCAGACTGTGTACCTTTTTCATATAGGCCACCGCCTCCTGAGCAGAACGCATGTCCGGCTCGGAGACGATCTCAATCAACGGTGTACCGGCGCGATTCAGATCGATGCCGCTCATGCCAGGGAAATCTTCATGTACCGATTTACCGGCATCTTCCTCAAGATGCGCGCGCGTGATGCCAACCGTCTTGACCGAACCATCATCCAGCACAATCTCAAGCCGGCCCTTTCCAACGATGGGCAACTCATACTGACTGATCTGGTAACCCTTGGGCGAATCGGGATAGAAGTAATTCTTGCGAGCAAATACTGAGCGCCCGGCAATCTCGGCATTGATCGCCAGACCAAATGTGATCGCCATACGGACTGCCTGCTCATTCAGCACCGGCAAAACACCAGGCAGCCCCAGATCCACTGCGCACGCCTGGGTGTTGGGCGGCGCCCCATAGGCTGTGGATGCGCCCGAAAAGATCTTGCTTCGAGTGGCCAGCTGTGTGTGTATCTCAAGCCCGATTACGGCTTCCCATTGCATGCTTCAAAGACTCCCAATCAATAACGACCTATGGATATTATCCATAACGTATAGCGCACCGAAATTCGCGGCATGAAATACCTGTTACGCAAAGCCCTGCGGTATGGCGGCATGCCAGTCGGTGTGCTGTTGATATGTGTGCGCTGCATTCAACAAACGCGACTCCGCAAAATAATTACCCACCAGCTGCAACCCGACCGGCAAACCCTGCTGCATGCCTGCAGGAATCGACATAGCGGGCAATCCTGCCAAGCTGATCGCGATCGTATAAATATCCATGAGGTACATGGTGACCGGGTCATTTAC
>JBGTHR010000185.1:0-10090 GCA_041746095.1 Gammaproteobacteria bacterium
CCTTGTCTTCATCAACATGCTGTCGATATGGTTTTTCCGCAGGTGCTCACGAATCTCATCAAGTTTGGCCAGATTATCGTAAGGGCCGATACGGACGCGGTGCCAGGTGTCCTTGTTAACGTCTACAGTCTGGATGTTAGCCTCAACGCCCAACAATGCCAATCGGGCCTTCATGGTATCTGCTTCGCTGTGCCTCTGGAATGAACCCGCTTGCAACAGATAGCCGCCTGTAGCCTGCACGTCGGGTATGCTTGGAGAAGGTGAAGGTTCATTATTTTCAGGAATAACGGGAACTCCTGGAACATCCGCCTCTTGCGGCGGCTCTTCAGGAATGACTACTTCCAGTTCAGGCAACAAGGTAAAAAAATCAAACCGGCCTGCCGTATCATATGGATCAGCTTTTGTACTCTCCTGATTTTTTTGTGTGGGGTTTTCCTGACTTACATCCCCGGGTTCATTTTGAGTATCAAATTTTGTATCTATATATTCATTCAGCATTATCGCTCCTCCTACACCCAACGCCAGGCCCAGAGATAACCACAGCCCGGCTGATGCAGCACCAGAGCCGCGTGTATTGCGTCGTACAGTTCTTTCTAGTTTTGCCATAATCAGATAATTGATATGTTTGTGGCTGGTCGATTTAATCAGTATGTTTTTAATTTACATTTTTTCTGGAGCCGAGACATCCAGCAGTATCAGACCATTACGTAATACCTGCCGCGTTGCGGAGACCAGCCTGAGTCTGGCGTTGCGCAACAATGTCTCCTCAACGATAAACTGATGGGCGTTGTAGTAGGTATGCAGATAATTTGCAAGCTCGCGCAGATAGGTCGCCAGCTGATGTGGCTCGCGATTGATAGCCGCCGAATGCAGAACTTCAGGATAGCGCACCAGCGAGACAATCAAGTCCTGCTCATGACTTTCAGTCAGCAATGTTAAATCTGAATTCTTAGGTTCATAGCTCAGAGACTTTTGCTCCAGCTGGTGAAATATACTGCACACGCGTGCATGGGCATACTGAACATAGTAGACAGGATTATCCGCGGACTCGGACTTGGCTAGATCAATATCGAAATCCAGATGCTGCTCACAGCGGCGCATAACATAAAAAAAGCGTGCCGCGTCCTTGCCTACTTCCTTGCGCAACTCACGTAGCGTCACAAACTCACCCGAGCGAGTCGACATCTGCTGCTTTTCACCCTGACGGTATAGGTTGGCAAACTGCACAAGCAAAACACTCAGCCTCTCAGGCGCATAACCCAGTGCCTGCAAGGCCGCTCGAACGCGTGGGACATAACCGTGATGATCCGCCCCCCAGATGTCTATGATCTGAACAAATCCGCGCTCCAGCTTGTTTGCATGGTAAGCAATGTCCGAGGCGAAATAGGTGGTCTGCCCATTCTCCCGCACCAGCACCCGGTCTTTCTCATCACCAAAGGCGCTGCTGCGAAACCATTTTGCGCCCTCATGCTGATAGACGTGTCCCGCGTCCTCCAGACGCTTAAGCATATTCTCAACTGCACCGGCGCCCATGAGATCGCTCTCCGAAAACCACTCATCATAAGTGACAGCAAAGCCTTCCAGATCGTTACGAATATCACCCAGAATAGTATGGAGGGCGAGATCGAAAACCAGCTGATAGTGATTCGTGAGTAATTCTTTTGCCCTCGCGATTAGGGCATCAATATGCAACTCTTTGTCGCCGCCCTGAGTAATATCCGGCGTCACTCCTTCAAATACTGTTTGGACACGGTGACTGAGGCTATTCCCATGCTCACGGTGCAGGCTCGCGGCGATATCCCAAACGTAATCGCCCTTATACCCATTGGCGGGAAATACCAGCTCCTCCCCAGATAATTCCAGATAACGCAGCCATACCGATGTGGCGAGAATCTCCATCTGCCGACCCGCATCATTGACATAGTACTCTCGGCTGACTTCATAGCCTACAGCAGAAAGGAGATTGGCTAAAGTGGCGCCATAGGCCGCACCCCGGCCATGACCGACATGCAAGGGGCCTGTGGGATTGGCGGAGACAAACTCGACCTGCAGTCTTTGTCCCAGTCCTACATTACTGCGGCCATAAGCCTCGCCCTGGGTTTCTATTGTCTCCAGAACTGACCGCTGTACATCGCTGTTCAAATAGAAATTAATGAATCCTGGCCCAGCGATTTCGATTTTCTCAATCAAATCTGACGCTGATGTATTTTCGATGATCAGTTGCGCAAGTTCGCGCGGGGACAGTTGTACAAATTTTGCCAGCACCATCGGAATGTTACTGGCAAAATCCCCATGCGCCTTGTCTTTGGTTCGAGTAACCTGGGGTATTACCGGGGTCTCAATAGTTAGCCTGCCCTCAGCCTGCAAGGCCTCAATGGCCGCCACCAGCATTCCTTGAATCAAGTCTTTCAAAGTACCAATTCACTCATATATTAGGGCGTTGCATTGTACACCAGGTCATTCCCCTGTGATTCAGTCCAATGAAACTGGGTCTATATCCAGCGACCAGCGCACCTTGCGGGAGTCCGTAATCTGACTTAGCACGTAGGGTGCATCTGCAAGCATCGATTGCAACGAATTACGATTTGTAGAAGACACAAGTAACTGCGCCCGATAACGTCCGGCCCGCCTTTCCATAACAGCAGGAGCCGGCCCCAGAATATCGACGCCACGAATACGTTTTTCCTGGAGTTTTTCTCTGGCAATCCCAAGAAACTTAAGCGGTAGCTCAATAGTGGACGCCTCAGCACGTATCAAGGCGAGATACCCGAACGGTGGAAGCCCGGCCTGTTGGCGTTCCCGCAACGCCGCTTGGGAAAATCCGCTGTAACCATCTTTGATCAGCATTCTTAATAGCGGATGATCGGGCGAATACGTCTGCAGTAAAACAGTGCCGGGTTTCTGTGCCCGGCCTGCCCTGCCCGAGACCTGCAGAATCAATTGTGCGAGATGCTCTGTGCCTCGAAAATCTACACTATGCAGTCCCTGATCCACAGCAAGCAGTACTGCCAGCGTGACATTTGGAAAATTATGTCCCTTGGACAGCATCTGTGTGCCAACCAGAATCTTGTGATCGCCAGTGGTCACAGCCTGGAGTTTTTTTTCCAGCTCACCGGTCTTACGGGTGGTATCTCTATCTATGCGAAGCACAGGCGTATTCGGAAATAAGCGGCTCAGTACTTCTTCAACACGCTCCGTCCCCAAACCTGTGTGTGACAGCTTACCGCCGCCACATTGAGGGCATGTGATAATCATGCGGCGTTGCGCGCCACAGTGGTGGCAGCGCAGTAACTGTTTGCGAAGATGTATAGTCATTTTAGCGTCACATCGATCACAGTCGGCCGACCAGCTGCAGTCGTGGCAGAGCAATACCGGCGCATAACCACGCCTGTTCAGAAATATCAGGATCTGTTCATCCTTATCCAGATGTTCCCTGATCCGCCGAATCACCGCATGTGAAAACCCGTCTTCAGTCTGGCTATTACGCATATCCACAACTTCAAGTCTGGGCATGCTTGCCTGAGCGGCGCGATACGGGAGTTGCAGGCAGGTGTATCTGTTCCGGTAGACATTGTGCAGGCTTTCCAGCGAGGGCGTGGCTGATCCCAAAATGACCGGCACCTTCAGTTGCCGCGCCCGATAAACGGCGATATCACGGGCATGGTAACGAAATCCATCCTGTTGTTTCAGTGATGCATCGTGTTCTTCATCGACGATAATCAGACCTGGATTCTTCAGCGGGGTAAATACCGCAGAGCGGGTACCCAGAATAATTCCCGCCTCGCCCGTCGATGCCAGATGCCATGCCCTGTGTCTATCGACATCTGACACTGACGAATGCAACACCGCAAGATGGCTATCGAATTGCTCAGAGAAGCGGGCTATGAGCTGTGAGGTCAGGCCAATCTCTGGCACCAGAACCAGGGCTTGTTTGCCCTGAGCAAGGATCTGTTCGATGATACGAAGATAGACTCGAGTTTTACCGCTGCCGGTGACTCCGTGGAGGAGAACTGGTTTATATTGACCGAGACTGCTAGAGATGGAATCGACCGCCTGTTGTTGCGCAGTATTGAGTTCAATCCCTGGTTTTACAGCATTTTTACCGTGAACGCTGATAAGACCAGTAGTGCAATCGACCATCCCCTTTGCCTGCAGGCTGCGAATACTCTTGCGCCAGTCTGGAAACCGCTCTCTGAGCGAGTGTTCCTGCAGCCCGTGCGGAGTGCGTTGCAGAGCACTGAGTATTTCGCGCTGCCGTGGTGCCCTGGCCAGGCTTTCTACATCCACTGTCCGCCCATTGTCAGTTAATGACCATACCTCCGGCAATTGTGGCGTTGCCGCATGACCTTGCCTGATTCTGGCGGGCAATGCCGATGCAATCACTTCGCCAATGGGAAAGTGATAGTACGAACCACACCAGTTTAATAGCTTTAATGTCCTGGCATCCAGAATCGGGCGTTCGTCCAGCAGCTCCAGCGCAGGCTTAAGGTTTCCCTGTTTTAATTGCGATGTCTGAGCTGTTTCGATCACCAGCCCTACAAGGTGTCTTTGACCAAAACTTACTCTGATCCGCATACCGGGCAAAATCACAATTGAATTATCTACCGGGGGCAGGTAATCAAACAGCTGATGGACAGGCGCCGGAACCGCCACCCGTAAGATTTTATCACCTATAAGGCTAAGCTTTGAAACAACCACTTAGCAGAAATGTTTAAGTTGTGTTTGTATATAACCAGCTAACAATTTGTATTGGCTGGGTTATTTAACTATCCACAGATTCTGTGGATAACTCTGTGGATTGTTTGTCATCAAACCGCTGAAAGGCACTGATTTAAGTCTCTCATGTTAAACTGGTTAAAAAATGTACGCGGGCTATTTTATAACTTAAAACAACATGTTAAAGAAGTTTAGAGAAATTTAGAAGTTATGCTTGCCATACGCTTGGAAGTATGGTTCGTATCTGCATTCATTGTGAATAAAGTTATGAGCATTTGGAAATAGCTTGACAATTGCTCTTCCAAATGATTATCAGATTCCCGATCTTGCTCAAAGAGAGTCCTGCGTCCACGTTTCGGTGGTCGCAACGAAGTCTATAAATTTTTTTAATCTTTATCGATAACGATCACAATGCTCGTTATTCACAAAACCATATAAATGCTGGCTGATTTTCTACAATGACTTCGCCCCAGCAATCAGTTCGGCAGCCATCTTCTGTCCATCGCCGTAGAGCATACGCGTATTATCAGCATAAAACAGGTGATTCTCCACACCTGAAAACCCCGCGCCCTGACCACGTTTGATCACTACCACATTCTTCGATTTGTCCACATTCAGTATGGGCATGCCATAAATCGGGCTCTCTGGATTGGATCGCGCCACTGGATTGACCACATCATTAGCGCCGATCACCAGAGATACATCCGCAGTGGCAAACTCGTTGTTGATCTCGTCCAGATCATAGATCAGGTCATAGGGAACCCCGGCCTCGGCCAGCAAAACATTCATATGCCCTGGCATACGCCCAGCCACAGGATGTATCGCAAACTTCACTTTGACGCCATTCTCCTGCAGCAGCTGGCAGAACTCCCAGATCTTGTGCTGCGCCTGCGCGACCGCCATACCATAACCGGGCACGATAATCACCTTCTCCGCATAGGCCATCATGATAGCCGCATCCGAGGGCTCAATCGGTTTCAGGTTACCAGTCACCTCACCTTCAGAACCTTCGCTCGCAACACCAAAGTTGCTAAACAGCACATTACTCAGCGAGCGGTTCATGGCCCTGGCCATAAGTTGTGTCAACAACGTACCCGCCGAACCCACTACAACTCCCGCAATCATCATGGCCGGATTACCCAGCACAAAACCCTCGAACCCTACTGCCAGTCCGGTCAGTGCGTTAAACAGTGAAATTACCACAGGCATGTCTGCGCCACCTATGGGCAGAGTCATTAACACACCAAAAGTGAGCGACAGCATGAAAAACAGCAAAAGCAAAAAGCCGCTGGAGCCATCGGACATCAGGATAATGATGCCGAGCAATACGGAGACGATAAATACAGACGAATTGAGTAACTGCTGGCCTGAAAAACGCAGGGTCTTGTTGATCAGGCCCTGTAGTTTGGCATACGCAATGAGAGAACCCGAAAAGGCAATCGCTCCAATCAACGCGCCCAGTAACGCCAGGGCCTTGACTGTCGGTTCCAGCGATCCTTCCTTGATCAGCTCGACGGCAGCGATGGTGGCGGCCGAACCACCACCCATACCGTTGTAAAGCGCAACCATCTGCGGCATGTCGGTCATGGCGACACGCTTCGCCCACCACCAGGCCAGAGCCGAGCTGATGGCAATCGCCAGAATCATTAATACATAATTGATTGTATGAAAGCCGGGTTGCAGGAACGTCGCCAGGGTCGCAACCAGCATGCCTACGCCTGCAACGATAATACCGTTGCGCGCCGTGACTGGAGAACTCATACGCTTCAGTCCATAAATAAACAAAACCGCAGCGGCCAGGTAGGAGGTCTTGATCAGAATTTCGATCATGTTATTTACCTCCCTTGCTTGACTTGAACATTTCCAGCATTCGCTCGGTAACTACGTAACCGCCGACCGCATTACCGGCGCCCAGTATCACGGCTATAAAGCCGATTAGCAGTTGCAAAAAACCTTCCGCATGCCCGAGCGCGAACATGGCGCCCACGACCACAATGCCATGAACGAAGTTTGAGCCAGACATCAGCGGGGTATGCAATATGACCGGTACCTTGGAGATGATCTCGTAGCCGGTGAACGCCGCCAGCATGAATATATACAGCGCCACAAATCCCTCAATCATGGCTTTTCTCCTTCGACCAGCTTGAGGGTCGGTTCATGTTTGATTTCACCCGCGTGCGTAACTACGCTCTTGGAAAGGATCTCGTCCTGCCAGTCCAGCACCAGTTCACCGTCCTTGATCATCGGTTGAATAAAGTTGAACAGGTTTTTGGCATACATTTCACTGGCATGGAATGGCACTTGGCTGGGAACATTCAGGGGCGCATGGATGATTACACCCTTGTGCTCGATAGTCTTACCGGGCTTGGTCAATTCGCAATTGCCGCCACCTTCCGCTGCAATATCTATGATGACGGAGCCGGGCTGCATGCCTTCGACCATCGCCTTGGAAATAATCTTGGGTGATGGCCGACCCGGAATGGCGGCGGTAGAGATCACCACGTTCGACATAGCGATGTGTTTGGCCAACACATCTTGCTGTTTCTGCTTTTCTTCTTCGGTCAACTCCCTTGCATAGCCACCTTCACCCTCCGCTTTGACATCCATCTCGATGAACTTGGCGCCTAGCGATTGAACCTGCTCTTTGGTGGCGGCGCGCACGTCATAGGCTTCGATCTGTGCGCCTAAACGTTTAGCGGTGGCAATGGCCTGCAACCCCGCCACACCGGCGCCTATCACCAGCACCTTGCTGGGTCGAATAGTTCCAGCGGCAGTGGTCAGCATGGGGAAAAAACGGTTGGAGAGATCCGACCCCATAATGGCGGCCTTGTAGCCTGCAATGGAGGCCTGGGAGGAGAGCGCATCCATGGATTGGGCGCGTGAAATTCGCGGAATCAGTTCCACTGCGAAACTGGTTATCTTCCTGTCGCGCATTTTGGTGACACGCTCAAGATTTAGGTGAGCGGACATGAAACCCACAATCACAGCACCTTCCTTGAGTTTATCTATCTCGCCTACTTCGGGCGGCTGCACCTTAAATACCAGATCCGCCTGAGCGAGCAATTCGCCCGGATCTTCAATGATTTTGGCGCTCTTGAAGTCGGCATCGGGAATATACGCATGCTTGCCGGCGCCAGACTGTATCATAACCTCGATACCCAGTTTCTGAAGCTTATCGGCAGTGGCAGGATCAATAGCGATGCGGCGCTCGCCTTTGATGGTTTCTGCAGGAACAGCTAGTTTTACTGACATTATTAATGCTCCGTTACATCCGAAGTGGAGTGGAAACCGGAATGGTTAGGGAAGCTATTGAGAATCTGCAACTGGGCGGGAAATACCGATCTCTAGTTAAGGCCGGTAGTAGTTGAAAGCCCCCTGACAGACTCAACTTTTTTTTATTGTCACGGTCTGATAACAATCAAAAACCATAATTGAGTGTAACCGATTATACTAATAAAAAGTATCGCCTGCATGTTGGCATTTGCAATTACATAGCAATTACGGATAAATTGCGCTACGTTGCGACTGATAAACCGGAAACAGAATTGTGTATAACCTAAATCAACAGGTGCTGCGCACGGATATTTCTGGCATGCCTCTGGAGTGGATCAACTACCAGGATGCCGTGCGTTTGTATCATGGCGAACAGGTCGCTTATGCCTGTGGGACGCCCATCTATATGGTGCATGGCGGCATTAATGCGCGCAGTGGTCTGCGTAGCGTGATCGAGGTGAATTCAATTATCGCTACGCATGGCAGCAACAAATCATTGCACGATGCCTATGTCCCCCCGCTGAATAATCCTGCGCTGTTTAAACGCGATGCTAATCTGTGCCTGTATTGTGGGCAGGAATTCAAGAATATTGATCTGTCACGTGACCACGTAAGACCTCAAAGTCATGGTGGACAGGATGACTGGATCAACGTCGTTACCGCCTGCAAGCGATGCAATAATCACAAGGCCGGTCGAACTCCGGAACAGGCCGGCATGGAGTTGCTGGCCATTCCGTTCACACCGACACACGCAGAATATATCTATTTACAGGGACGGCGCGTACTGGCCGACCAGATGGGATTCCTGCTCGCGCATTTTCCGCGTACCAGTCCATTGCATAAGCGGCTAAGCAAACTACACAATCATTGATCCAGAGGGTATGCTCTAATTGACCGTTACCTACCGGTCACATACCAACCCGTCCGCGTAATGATGCCGATATTGTTACCGAATAATTCCAGGGACTACACACCATACATGAGCAAATATTATAAGGGCCTCAATGACTTCTCTCACGGCAGTGAGGAGTGTAGCGGCATTCTGCTGGTTAACCTGGGTACACCGGATGCACCGACCAAATCGGCGTTGCGAAGGTATCTTAAAGAATTTCTCGAAGACCCTCGTGTTGTGGAGAGTCCACGCTGGCTCTGGTGGCTGATCCTGAATCTGATTATCCTCAATCTACGCCCTGCCCGCAGCGCGAAACTCTATGCCAAGGTCTGGGGCAAGGATGGCTCCCCTTTACTTGCGATTTCTAAACGGCAGCACTTGGCCTTGAGTGAAAAAATCCGGCAGGAAATACCACGGCCAGTGCACATTGAACTCGCCATGCGCTATGGGAATCCGTCTGTCGCCGATGGCCTGGAGAAACTTCGAGCAGCTAATGTTCGTAGACTGTTAATACTGCCGCTATATCCGCAGTATTCCGCCACCACCACGGCCTCCACCTACGATGCAGTGTTCAGAATACTGTCGCAATGGCGCTGGGTGCCCGAACTCCGTCTGGTGAACCATTATTGCGATCACTCCGGCTATATTCATGCGTGTGCCACACGAATTCAGGAATACTGGGATCAGCATGGACAGGCGCAGAAACTGCTGTTCTCATTTCACGGCATCCCCAAACGCTATCTGCTGGCAGGCGATCCGTATCACTGTCAATGCCACAAAACAGCAAGACTGATTGCAGAAAGACTTGAGCTGCAGGATGATCAGTGGCAGCTGAGTTTTCAATCACGTTTCGGGCGAGAGGAATGGCTGAAACCTTATACGGACCACGTCTTAAAGTTGCTGCCCAAACAGGGGATTAAAAAAGTCGACATCTTTTGCCCCGGTTTTGCGGCTGATTGCCTGGAAACCCTGGAAGAGATCCAGATCCAGAATCGGAATTTCTTTATCCAGGCCGGCGGTGAAGAATTTGACTATATTCCAGCGCTCAATGATATGCCCGAACATATCGATGCCTTATATGAGCTGATATCGAATCACATGCAAGGCTGGCCGGAAACCTCCAGCCAATGGAACGTCGAAGACCAGCAACTGGCCCGTCAACAATCACGCGATCGGGCGCTCGCGCACGGTGCCAAACGCTGATAGCGA